>CAIMWD010000091.1 GCA_903845085.1 uncultured Acidimicrobiaceae bacterium | reverse complement strand
CATTCTTGTTACAGCAGCGCGGTCTCATAAAGTGGACGATCCGCCATCGGCAGTTCCGCACACGCGGAGTCGGCACTGGGACGATATATACCCAGGCGATGGCGGATCGAAAGTTATTTGCGCGGCTTAAGTTCCTTATTCTTACTCGGTTGACACGGATCAAAGCCGCATTCGGTGCATATCGCTGCCGATATCGTACTGCCGTGGCCAGTTAAAGGTGTAACCGGCTCCCTTCAAGCAGACGAGCACCGCGCCAGCTGCGTGGTAGTGACCACGCGAGTACTTGCCGACGGGGTACTGGCTGATAAAGCCATTGTGGTCATGCTCGAATCCACGGAAACCAGGCTGAATGCGGCGGTAGCCAGGGATCCGCTGATTGTCGAGGGGAAGATCCGCATCGATGATGTCGGGGTAGAAGTTCGTACGCGCCTGAGCACGCTTGTTGTCTGGAACGGCATACAGCTTCTCGTCGTACTTGAAGAAATCATCGTCCTCGGAGTAGTGCGCCTTGAAAAGGTAGTCGTTGTCAAAGATGAACTCGCGGTCGCGGATCATGTTGTACAGCGGTGGCGCGTTCGTCGTTGCAAGGATCAGTACCCGCTCGTTCGTCGCGTTGATAAGGCGGTGGCTGACGTTTGGCGGCATGTAAAAGAGTGATCCCGGCTGCCATTCGAAGATGCGCTTCGAGCCTGCATCCTTGGTCCAGGTCTCGGTAGTGCCGTGTCCCTCCATAACAAGGTAAAACTCGTGGTAGAGATGACGCTCTGGGTTGAGCTGGCCACCGGCCGGGATCTCGAGCACGTACATTCCCTTGAGGCCCTCGAGGCTGTCAAGGTAGAGAAATGCGCCATTGCCGCCGAGGCGCTCCCATGGCTTGAGCTCCAGGTTTCGGATGTTGTCAACGCCGATGATGCCGCCATAGATCGGGATGTTCTCCTCGTCCATGAACTGTTCGTAGGCGGTCTTTGCAGCCTCCCAGCTCTGGATTCCGGCGCGAGACACCTCTCCAGTGGGCTCTGCAAAGAGCTCCTTCTCTAGTTCCGCCATTCCAACTCCTCGTTCGGGCGCAGCCTTGCGCATAGTGATGAAGCGAGCTCCCGTTTCCTAAATGCTACGGGAACCTCACAAATGTAGTTCACGGTCCTAAGCGTCCGCACCTTAAGCGGCCGGGGCGGGGAAGAGCAGGGATTTCACGACGATGGGAAGTGCTCCGGTGCCGGGAACGAAGGCACCGATATCGAGATAGTCGAACTCCGAGACCTCAATGCCATCCACGGTGACGAGGCCAATAGCGCCCTCGCTGAGGCGCTGAATATGGCGACCCAGGAGTCCTGCGATGTCCATGTCACAGACGATGATCAGCGGCACCTCTCCCGCGGTGATCTCTGGTCCGACGGTTTCAAGGAAGGATTCTGCCAGCACACAGAGACGGGCGTAGGTTGCGGAGCCACCCCACTCCATCGCGATAGCGACTGCGTCAGTGTCGATGGCGCGCTCGCGGAGATTCAGCGAGCGTGAGATCGCCGCTTTGACAGACTCCTTCTCGAGGTCATCGACTCGAAGATCGAGGGCAGGCTTTACGACTGGAATATTACGGAGCGGCAGCAGGTCTTCGTCGCTGGCATGCACTGTGTTTCCCGAGAGCTGCAAGCTGTACTGCGAGGCACCGAGCACGGTAGCGCGGATGCCCTTGGGAGGCTCAAGACGCACGAGTCCCGAGCTAGTGACCTGCGCCATCACTGCATCGGCGAGTGGCTTTCCAATATCGCCGAACGTTCGGCTTTCTCGGCCATAGATGTACTCGCTGATGCCCCCAGAGAAGGTGATCGCATCGATAGTGCGCGATTCGCCATTCGCAAAGAGGGGAGGAGTCCGCAAGAGACGATCCTCATCGGGTGGGTCCTGCGTCACGCCAGCGTGGGCGAGTACCTCATTGGCCATGTAGGTCACCAACGCCGTCTGGGTCGCCTCGTCGAGGAGATCTCCCACGCTCAGAGGTAGTCCGATCGTGGCGAGCATCATCGCGGCCGGCTCTTCAATCTTAAGGACCCTGCCCTCCGCGTCGGTAGTAATCAGGCGAGCGCCAATGTCGATTGCTCCGACCCGAGCCAACTTTCCGCTCGCTACATAGGCATATTTCACCGTTCCGCCACCCATGTCAATATTGACGATCGACTGGCCGGTCTCCTCGGAGACCTGTTCGATTCCTGCGCCCCGACAGGCAAGTGTGGCCTCAATGGCATCCCCGGCAGAGACAGCGACAAATTTGCCCGCGTGAGCCGAGAACATATCGGCGATTGCGCGGGAGTTGTGCTTTGCGAGGGCAAGGCCCGTCAGAATGATCGCCCCAGAATCGATATCGTCATTCGTCATATCCGCCTTGGCATACTGTTCATCAAGAAACGCAGCGAGCCGATCGGTGTCGATCGTGGTCGCATCGAGGTAGGGCGTAATGAGAATGTCTGATTCATAGATGAGTTCTCTCTTCGTCACAACAAATCGCGCATCGATGCGCTGGAGTTCGATTCGTGAGAAGTTGAGCTGAGAGGTTGCCGAACCAATGTCAATGCCGACGGTGGTGAGGCGGACGGTGAGGTCCTGGTCGAGCGAGAACATGCTCCTCGAGTTGGTGGTGGTCTCTGTCACGTTGTACTCCAGTTGGTAGGTCCCCAAACGGGGTGATGTTGCGCGATCTCGTCTCTGAGAGAGTACGCCGGGTCAGTCAGCTGATGGCGTGAGCAAGATCTCACGGGCGAGGATCGCCAGCTCTTCGTCACGCTCAGTCGAGTTTCCGCCCACGCCAACGCCGCCCCACCATTCTCCGTTGCTCTGCAGTACCGCCCCTCCCACGAGATGCGTGAGATCGGGATCTCCCCAATCGGCGAGGACCTTGTCCCGCTCTTTGTCCTCATCGCGAAAGGTGATGGTGTCACGTCGCATGGTGGCCGAGGTATATGCCTTGCGGATGGCGTGGGTCAGCACTCGCGTCGCGGTATCTGAGTCACGGATGCCGTAGATAAGCCCTCCGGCCTCATCCACGATCGCAAACGCCATGTCGCGACCGTCCTCCCGACCCTGCGAAAGCACGGTCTCTGCCGCGGCGGTAATGCGCTCGAGGGGTATCCGGTTGATCATTTTGCTCCCTTTTGCTCTGAGCCACGGGCGATCACTTGCACCAGGTTGTCGCGAGCGACAAGTCCAAGATCCATAACCTGCCAGGCCGGAGCAAGATCGGGATCGGGAAAGATCTCGCGCCATGCGGCCTCAAAGGCGGGAATGTAGCTCCGATTCCCTACGAGTCCGGTGACGTGGTAGAGCTGGTCGAGGCTGTAATGCGTTCCCTCAAGGAGACGTTTCAGGTTCGCAAGCACATTGTGCGCCTGAGCGGGAACGCCGATTGGCTCCCTCTTCGTCTCCGGATCGCGTGAATCGATTCCTGATGAGGTAAAAACACCACCGGTGACGGCGCCCATAGGAATTGGGTCGTGGTGGGATATTCCGGCTATTTCGAGGTTCGTCCGTTCCCCGCCAAAGACCGCCTCGCACTGCAGCTGGATGTCAATGCGTGGGTAGTAGAAGGTCTTGCGCGAGGGACGTGAGTGCTCGTCAGGGAAGGCCTCGACCCACACGTCGACATAGTCCGGATGCATGTCCCACATTCCAAGGTAGGTCCACACATTGGAGATGTCATCCATTGAACCACCGGCAGCCTCCACAAGAGCCTGCATGTTCTCATAGACCTGACGGATTGCACCCATGCGCTCCGGGCGCTCCGTCGAATGAGGGATGTCGGTGACGATGACCGAGGAGAAGAGATGACGACCAAGCTTTGCGCCCATAGGTAGCGGATCTTTGTGCCGAACACCCTCAATCTCGATCGGCCGACGATCTGTCGCGCCCGGCACTCCCTCTACCTGAAGTTCGATGTGAACTCCCTGCGCGAGTTCGAGGTGCGTTGTCTTGCGTGCCGGCCTATTTTCGCCTGGGAAAAGGACCAGCCAGGGAGCGTTGATGAGCGGACGGTAGGAGGCGTCCGGGGTGTACACGGTGATCCGACCAACCGCATCGAGCGAAGTTCCTATCTCCTCGAGGATCGCCTGTACATTCGCAAAGGCGTGAGAGAATTGGGCCTCGGCGCCCTCCGCGAGTCGGCCAGTGCCGGGTATGACGCCGAGCACGCCAGTGAGTGCAAAGAGATCGCCTCCCTCGCAGTAATTAATCGTTGCGCCAAATCGTGACTGCAGTCGCTGGTGGTCGACGCCTGTCATCTCAATCCCCCTGCCTCTCCAATTCGACTCGGCATAGATGACACCGGGCCCCTCATCCTTGTGTCAAACCTAGTGCCACTGCATCTCTGCGTACGAGGAGGAGACTGGCCTAGGAGAGCCGAGAGAACGCTCGGCGTGCATTGCCCTCATAGAGCGCCAACTTGTCACTCGCGCTCAACCACTCGATCCCCTCGATGTAGTAGCCAATGTCGTCGAAGAATCGACCGGTCTCTGGGTTGCGCGCACTCCCCGTACCGGGCTTCTCCGAGCCGAACAGGCATGCGTTGACACCAACCGAGCGGATCAGTAGTTCGATGGACTCTCGTGTATAGAGGCAGGTCTCAAACATGATCTTCGAGAACGACTCCTCTGCACTCGACTCATGCATCGCCCAGAAGGCTTTAAACCTTCCTAGCTGGTAGGGAATAGCGCCTCCTCCGTGCGAGAAGATCAACTTGAGGTCGGGAAAGTCGCGATACACATCGGAGTTCAGCAGGCTCGCGATACCGATGGTCTCCTCGGTAATGAAATGGAGCGTGTAGGACTCGCGTGCAGGTGCTCGGCAGGAGGCGGAGTGAATAAGCGCAGGCACATCCAACTCGCAGAGCGCCTCGTAGAACGGATACCAGTACCGGTCGCCAAGCCCCGGTGCGGTGGGAACGCCGCCCTCTGCAGGGTCTGGGTTCAACATCGCTCCGACAAAGCCCAGTTCGTTGATGCAGCGATAGAGCTCACGCACCTGCGATGCGGGATCGGTGAGGAGGGTCTGTGGGAGGCTACAGACACCACGGAATCGCTCTGGAAAGAGCTGCGTCGTGCGGTAGATGATGTCGTTGGTCTCCTCGGTGAACCAATCGATGATCTCCGCAGGTCCCTCGGAGTGCATGAGCGTAAATGGTCGAGGCGAGATGAGTTGGAGATCGATGCCCGCCTCGTCAAGGTGTTCGATATGGGAGATGTTGCCAAAATTTGGATTCTTGGCATGGTGTGAGGCGACGATGTCATCGTCGGAGATGCGAACCCGTCCACGTCCATGGGCCCCTCGCGCATGGAGTAATCCAGCCTGGTAGGCGTAGAGCGCATTTGGTGGGCTTACGTGTCCGTGTACATCAATAATCATTACCTACCCCCAACTTTGGAAAATGACGTCACTCGACTCCATCTGAGCTACCGGATGCAATTGGAACTCTTGCAGCTCATCAGCGCGCGCGCAACCTCTCCTCGAACCCTTGGGGAGGGGAAATTAGGGGCGCTTCGAACACCCTGATGGGTGATTCAGCTTCTAACATGTCCGAGGCGCTAATCGCTGAAGGAGACAGAGGAGCATCCAGTGGAGACCGCGATTGGGCTAGTGGCAGGTACGCTCACGGGCTTTGCATGGCTTCCACAGATCGTTCGAATTCACCGAACGAAGCGCGCGGATGATCTCGCGTGGGGTTATCTCATCACGATCGGATCGGGAGTCGCACTCTGGGTAATTTACGGTGCGATGGCGCGGTCGATGCCCGTCATCCTCTCAAATGGAATCTCCATCGCCCTCTTTGGTTGGGTGATCACAAAGAAGCTTCGACTCTCCGAGGCGCGCCGTATCGCGCTCGAGGCAGCCTCGTGCGACACTCGGTCGCAGGATTCGCAAACCATGTCCCAAAGAGGCGCGACGTAACCTAGGAGCCAGGAACGAGAAGGAGCACGGATGAGCGCACCACTTGAAGGGGTCAAAGTACTCGAAGTTGGCAATTTCATCGCCGCCCCATTTTGCACGATGCAGCTGGCTGATCTTGGCGCCGATGTGGTCAAAATTGAGCGGCCGGGAGTCGGTGACATTGTGCGTTCGACTGGACCTTTCATCGATGGTGAGTCATCGCCCTATCTATTGATTAACCGCAACAAACGCTCCCTCTCGCTCGATATGTCAAAGGAAGAGGGAAAGGCGGTTTTTGCCCACCTTGCCAAAGAGGCAGACATCATTGTGGAGAATCTCTCCCCGGGAGCGATGGCACGTCTTGGCTTTACCTATGAAAGTCTCTCCGCCACCAACCCCGGTCTGATCTACGTCGCCGCCTCTGGCTGGGGCGAATCTGGTCCCTATGCCACGTATCCAGGCCTCGACATGATCGTGCAGGCGATGAGTGGTCTCATTTCGATTACGGGGGAGGAGGGCCGCCCGCCGGTAAAGGTGGGGGTGCCAATTACTGATCTTGTCTGCGCGCTCTACGCTGCCCTCGCTGCCGTTACCGCGTACCACGTGCGCTCAATCACGGGTAAGGGTCAGCTCATCGACGTCAACCTCTTTGAGAGTGGCGTGTCACTCGCCGTCTGGGAGGCAGGAAAGTACTTCGCCACCGGAGAGATCCCCCAAAAGCTCGGTGCGGTCCATCAGGCAAGCGCGCCTTACCAGGCGATCGCGGCAGCTGATGGCTATTTCTGCCTTGGGGCGCCCTCGGCCCCAACGTGGAGGTCGCTCTGTGAGGTATTTGGCCTGACCGAGCTCATTGAGGACCCCGACTACATCGACAATCCGCATCGATTTGCAAATCGACCAGCGCTTATTGCTCGAATCGAATCGGTTGCAAAGACGCAACCTGCAGCACATTGGATCGATGAGCTGCAAGAGGCCGGTGTCCCCAGTGGAGCGATCCGTACCTACGACGAGGTATTTTCTGACGCACATCTGAAGGAGCGTGGGTTCTTCGTTACCGCACCGCACACGAAGATCGGTGCCACGACGCAGATTGGATCGCCAATGCATCTGCATGACACACCGCCGCAGATCCGAACCGCCGGCCCGCTGCTGGGCGAGCACACATCGGAGATACTCACCGCTGCCGGTTACAGTCAGAGCGAGATCAAGGAGCTGCTCGCGCACGGCGTAGTGAGCGCAATATGAGCATGTCGACTGTGCAGGGGAGCGCCAGATGCTGAACGACCATGAGCATGAACTCAGTGGCACCTCGGTCGTGGTCACCGGCGGGGCACGAGGACTAGGGCGCGCAATGACTGAGGCATTGGCCGCCGCCGGCGCCTCTGTGCTGGTCGTCGACATCGATCAGGAGCCGCTCGTCGAGGTGTTGACCGAGGTGCCGGGTACTGTCGTAGGTCACCGGGCCGATATCTCCCAACGCGAGGGTGCCGAGGGCACGATCGACTTTGCGCTCGCCACCTTTGGCTCAATCGATGTACTCATCAACAACGCGGGCATCGGCATGTCGATGATCCGATCCGGTGATCGCTACCGCAATCCCGTGTTCTTCTGGGAGGTGGGAGATGACTGGATGCAGCGGTTCTACGAGGTCCACGTCCGTGCCCCCTACCTTCTCACTACTGCAGCGCTCCCACATATGCGTGAGCGCGAGTTCGGTCGAATTATCACGGTGACGACGAGTCTCTCCACGATGCTTGCCGGAACCAACACGCCCTATGGGCCGATGAAAGCTGCGAGCGAGGCGCTCTGTGCGGCGATGTCGCACGACCTTGCGGGGAGTCCCATCACTGCGAACGTGCTGGTACCTGGCGGTGCAGCGGATACGCGGTATGTTCCGGACTCATCAGGTCGCCCCCGCGACCAATTGATCCAGCCAGTGGTAATGGGGATCCCTTCGGTCTTTCTGAGCTCGCGTGCGTCCGATGGCGTCAACGGACGACGCATCATCGCCAAGGACTGGGTTGCGGATCGGAGTGACGAGGAGAACCTCGCTGCCGCGAGTGCGCCGATCGGGTGGGTTCCCAGCCGCTCAGCGGTCTAGTACCTCAGAGTCGTAAGTTGGCCTCGTTGGTGGCGCCCATCGTCGTTGGTTGATCGTTTCTGAGGAGATCAAGTGAGTAGCGAAGATCGTGGCCACGAGGCCTATCGACTTCGTTATCGCTCTCTACAATAAATTCCAGGTCCTCAAAAAGCTCCCGACGTAGCTCATCGCGGTCATCGACCAGTATGGTGACCCCAGCAAACTGTGCCAGCTGAAGTGCGGAGAGAGCGACTTTCAGGAGTGCCTCTTCAAAATACGTATTGGTCGCCGTAGGATCGACCTCCATCGCGTAGATCTCCGCCCAGCCTTTGTGCTCCTGCCCTCGACTACCGCCGGCGGAGAGCCAGCCACGCAGATGCAACGCCTCGCGATCCTCAACCACGATCGTGAAATAGTCATCACCTGAGGGAACGGAGAGCCGTTCTTCGATAATTGCGATCGCTGCGAGCTGCGCCTCCTTCGAGAGATCGAAATCTCCCGTGGCCATCTGGCTGATTGCAGCTGCGTCAGCGAAGACCCCGGGGCGCACACGATGCGTCAGATCGCTCTCATCGACAAGGTGGTGCTGCATCTCATCCACGCTAATCGCGTCGAGATTCCACTGGGGCTAGCGTCGTGGTGTGGAGCCATTGCGTGATGAAGTTGTGCACGCCAGCGCGCTGACAAAGACCTTCGCGGGGACGAACGCAGTTGATGGGATCGATCTATCGATCCGACGTGGCGAGGTCTTTGGCTTCCTCGGTCCCAATGGTGCCGGCAAGACCTCAACGATGCGCATGATCGCCTGTATGTCACCGCGGAGCTCCGGAGATCTGTTAGTTCGGGGACTCGATCCGACCTTTGCCGGCCCGGAGATTCGTGCGGGAATTGGACTTGTCCCCCAAGAGGACGCGCTCGATTCGGAGATGTCTGTGTTTGACAATCTCGTGATCTACGGGCGTTACTTTGGTCTTGCACGGCGCGAGGTGCGTGCGCGAGCGCAGGTCCTGCTGGAATTCGCTCAGCTCGCTGATCGCGCCTCAACCAAGGTAGATCACCTCTCGGGAGGAATGCGACGGCGTCTCGCGATTGCGCGTTCGCTCATCTCGCGACCAGAGCTCGTGATCCTCGATGAGCCGACAACAGGCCTCGACCCACAGGCGCGACATCTCGTATGGGATCGCCTCTTTCAGCTAAGAAGCGAGGGGGTCACGCTCATCATTACGACCCATTACATGGATGAGGCGGAGCAGCTCTGTGATCGACTCGTCGTCATGGACCGTGGTCGCATTGTTGGTGAGGGCACGCCTCGCGAATTGATCGCGTCCACGGTGCCGCGTGAGGTAGTAGAGCTGCGTCTCAATCCAGGAGCGACTCCAGCGTTGCTTGTTGCATTGAAAGACCACGTCGAGCGAGTAGAGCAGTTGGCCGATCGCATCTGCTGCTACGGCGAGGACGGCGATGCGATTCTCGAAGCGGTGATCGCAACGGGTATCCACCCACTGAGTTCGCTTGTGCGCCGTGCCACGTTGGAGGACGTCTTCCTCGCGCTCACCGGCCGCCAGTTGATCGAATGAATTGTTGACGTGACGACCGCGCCACCCCGAGGGTTCTTTGCCCCCGCATCTTCTACCGCACCGCCTCGAAGGCGTTGGCGCCTTGCCCTCTCCTTCTGGCTATTGCAATATCGACGGACCTGGCGGGGTTCGATTCTCTCGACCTTTGTGCTTCCGACGCTCTATCTTGCCTCGCTCGGTATCGGGCTTGGCGGACTCGTCACGCAGCATTTAGGCAACCACGCCGCACTCTTGGGATCAACGAGCTATCTCCGATTTGTCGCACCGGGCGTTCTCTGTGCCTCAGCGATGCAGATCGGAATTAATGAGGGCAGCTGGCCGGTGATGGGGGCGATCCGCTGGCAGCGTACCTACCATGCCCAACTCGCAACACCACTTCGCATCGTCGAGGTACTTGATGGTCATCTGCTGTGGATCACCATCAAGATCGGCGCAAGCTGCGCCACCTTTGTTGCAATCGCAGCTGCATTCGGTGCGCAGCCATCGGTGAAAGCGATTCTTGAAGTGCTGGTTGCGACCGTGCTCGGCATGGCCTTTGCAACTCCAATGGTCGCGCTTTCGGCGCATGTAAAGAATGACGCCGCCTTCTCTACGCTCAATCGACTGGTGATTGTGCCACTGTTCCTCTTCTCTGGAACTTTTTTCCCCGTGAGTGAACTTCCTCGACCTCTTCGTGTTCTTGCGCGGCTTACGCCGCTTGAGAACGGCGTGGCGCTCTGCCGCTCCCTTGCGCTCGGCGCAGGATTTAGCGTGGGACAGCTTTGGCCGCTCCTCTATTTGGTGGCGCTCGTCATAGTCGGTCACCATCTGGCGCGTCGCTCACTCACGGCTCGGCTCGTCCAATGATTGCGATTTTGCGTGCGCTGCCAATGGGTCCGACAGTGACGCTCTCGTGGCGTCGGAGCGCACATGTCATTGAACGCAACGTAATGAACTATCGACGGAATTGGTTCTATCTCGTCTCTGGATTTTTTGAACCGCTCTTCTACCTGCTAGCTGTTGGTGCTGGAGTTGGGCGACTCGTGGGGACCGTCCAAACTTCGGGTCATTCGGTGAGCTATGCCGCCTTTGTCGCACCTGGCCTCCTCGCCTCGGCCGCGATGAACGGTGCCATCTTTGATGCCACCTACAACTTCTTCTTCAAGCTGAAGGTGGAACGGACTTACGAGGCGATGCTCGCGACACCGCTCAGCGTGATGGATGTTGCGATCGGTGAACTTGGTTGGACGCTGGTACGCGGAATGCTCTACGCCGGTGGATTTCTTGCAATCATGGCAGTCTTTGGTGACTGCCACTCCTACGACGCGATGCTGTGTCTTCCGGCGGCAATGCTCATCACGCTTGCCTTTGCCGCGATCGGTCTTGCGCTCACCTCATACATGTCCCAATGGCAGCACCTCGGCACGGTCGCGCTTGCCGTCTTGCCACTCTTTCTCTTTTCGGGAACCTTCTATGGGCTAGATGCCTATCCCGGCTGGCTGCAAGAGGTTGTGCGGTGTTCGCCGCTCTATCAAGGTGTGGCACTGTTACGCGCACTCGCCCTCGGTCATCTCAGTGCGCTGCTCCTCATACATGTGCTCTATCTCGTCCTGTTGATCCTGTTTGGGCTCTTCGTCGTGAGCCGTCGCCTCGCCCGGGTGCTCACGCCGTGATCTCTCTGAGCGCACGACCAGAGAGTTCCCAGCCGCTCGTGAGCGAGTCGGGCGCTTTAGAGATTGGCGAGATCTGCACGTAGGGTGGCGACCGTCTCATAACCAAGGACCTCGTGTACCACAATGCCATCCGCATTGACAAAGAAGGTCGCAGGAAGCGCACCGACGCCATAGGGTACCGTCACCACGTTCCCGTTCACGTCCTCAAGGATCGGGTAGTTCACGCCCGCCTGCCGCAGGAGTGTGGCGGCAAAATGAATTCGTGGTTCATCGGCGTCGATTCCAATAAAGCGGACGCGAGTCTCTGAGTTCGCGACAGTTGCGAAGTTATGGAGCTCTGCCGCACAGGCACTGCAATAAGAGCCAAAGAAATTGAGGACGTAGGGGTGACCTTGAGCGAGCGAAGCGATCCCGGCGTGTGTTGTGGAGGAAAGTTCGCCGAGGGTGCCGGTGTGCGGAACATGATCGCCGACGTGCACCGTTGACGACACCACGACACATGCAGAGCTGAGCGAGTTGGGATCACATTTCGCAGTGCCGGTGGCAACGATATGCGTGATGACGACCGCCAGAAGGGCCACGATCGCGACGATGCCGATTCGAACCGGCCAGCTCGGGCCGAACGGTCCGCGTGTGGTCGGAGACGTGCTCGAAACCTGGGCCATCTCAGCCCTCGACGAGCTCTCTCGCTGCCTGCGCGATATGCGGAGCGGAGATCTTGGCATGATTGAGTAGCTCCTGCGAGGTACCCGAACACGAGAGCGATCGGACGCAGAGATGTCGGGGTGCGAGTGAAACGCCTGCAGCGGCAAGGGCAGTAATGACCGCCTCGCCCAGTCCTCCCGCGGGGTAATGATCCTCCACCACGACGAGTCGCCCGCCAGTCGCGATGACCGCGGCAGAGATCGTGGCGACATCGAGCGGCTTAATGCTGTAGCAGTCGATGACGCGAGCAGAGATACCCTCGCTGGCGAGCAGATCCGCTGCGGCGATGGATTCGTGGAGAGTGACACCGGCTCCGACCAGAGTGACGTGATCACGCTCTTGCGCACGTACTACTTTGGCGCCCCCGATGACGAAGCGCTCGTCTGGACCATAGAGCACGGGGTAGGCGCCACGGGTCGTGCGCATGTAGGCAACTCCAGGCGCATCTGCCATCTGGAAGGTAAGCGCCGCCGCCGAGGTTGCGTCGCTGGGGTACAAAACGATCGAGCCATTGACGGCTCGCATCGCGGCAAGGTCTTCGAGTGCCATCTGCGAGGGGCCGTCGGCACCGATCTCCACACCTGCGTGTGAGCCAATGAGCCGGATCGGCAGCTCCGAGATTCCCACCATCCGGATGAAGTCATAGGCACGCGTGAGAAATGCACCGAAGGTGGCGGCGAAGGGTACGTAGCCTCTAATGGCAAATCCAGCTGCGGTCGCAACCATGAGCTGTTCAGCGATGAATGACTGAAAGAAACGCTCGGGGGCAACTTTCTGAAAGTCCTCGGTGTAGGTCGAATTGCCGACCTCGGCATCGAGAACGACCACCTCGGGGCGCGCCGCCAATCCCGCAAGTGCTTCGCCAAAGGCCTTTCGTGTGGCGACCTTTGATCCGATCTCGTACATCGGCATCCAGGTGTCTGGAGTGTCCGGGTTGGCGACGATGGCTGAGACTCCAGGAACGGGGGAGGGGGAGCTTACCTGCAGGTCGGTTACGCCGCCGAGACCAGCGATGGCACGTTCTGCCATATCGTCGCTGAGCGCGACCCCGTGAAATCCGTTCCTGTCCTCGATCTCAGTGAATCCGCGTCCTTTGATCGTCTTTGCCAAGATCACGGTCGGCCGTGTGGCAATCGATACCTCGAGCAGAGCCCCTTCGATCGCCTCGAGGTCGTGTCCGTCAATTTGAATCGCTTGGCAGCCAAAGGCCTCTACGCGACGCGCGTACGCGTCGAGGTCCCATTCGAACTCAGTTGCGCCTCGTTGGCCGAGACGATTGACGTCGACAATTGCGGTGAGATTGGAGAGTCCAGCGTTCGATGCCTTACCGAGCGCCTCCCAGACGGAACCCTCGGCCATCTCCGAATCCCCGCATATCACCCATGTGCGGTAGGGCAGGCGGTCAAGCTCCTTCGCCGCCAAGGCAATGCCAACCGCAGCGGCAATGCCAAGTCCGAGTGATCCCGTGGCCATGTCCACCCACGGAAGAGCCGGAGTGGGATGACCCTGTAGGCGCGATCCGAACTGGCGATAGGAATTGACTAGTTCGTCCGCATCGATGACTCCCACCGCGCGGTATATCGCATACACCAGCGGCGAAACATGGCCCTTGGAAAAGACAAGGTGGTCATTGTTTGCGGCCTTTGGGTTCGCCCAGTCGTATCGAAAATGTCGTGTGATAAGCACGGCGAGGAGATCGGTTGCCGAGAGCGAGCTTGTCGGATGGCCCGAACCCGCCTTGGTGCTCGATCGGATGATGTCGACCCGGAGCTGACGTGCGAGCTCCTCAAGCTGGTTGATCTCCTCTGGCAGCATCAGACGTTCCTTCGTCGGGGTGGATAGCGCTCTCTACGCTACCGGTCTGAACTCTTTCAAAATTGAGGGTTTGCCAATTGCGTGAGGATGTTCTATCGACAGCGCCCTGGCGCGGTCGCGTCAGTTGGCGGCGGATCGTTGCCGGCGAAATCGGATGATCAGAACGATGATAAGGGCGAGCGTCACGAGCGTGCCGAGAAGCGACAGGACTAACCCCTCAAGCACCGATTTGGGCTTATAGTGCCAGGTCACGCGCCACGAACCCGGCGAGAGGTCGATCGCCTGAATGAGGCCAAATCGATGCACGGTCACCGTACGGGAACGACCGCCAGAGTTTGGCGCGATGGTAGCGCTCCACCCAGTGCTGTATGCCTCGGACCGCACCAAGATGGAGCTCGTCGATGTTGTGACGTGCATTACCTGCGGTGTCGTTGCTGCGCCGCGCGTCACGGCGACCTTGCCCGAGGTTGCGAGTGCAACATTCGGCGTGTGGGAGGTTGCCGGTTGAAGCCAAGCGAGACCATGGATCTCGGTATTTTTAAAGGCGACGAGCGATCCGATGTTGGCCACGTAGACCCAATGGGGTGATGCGAGATAACCCTGTAGCAGTCCATTCAAAACCAGGCGCTGATGCGTCGTGGTGAGGACGGTTATGGCGTCAACGGAGATATGGGAGGAGCTGGTATCGGTGAGTTGAATTGTGGTGATCGGCAGTCCTCGAGGAATTCGGATGAGCTCTGTGTGGTTTGCTCGCGGTACGCCCGTCGCATGACCAACTACCTTTGCCCCATTCATGAGGGTCAGGGAGAGTCTTGAGTGTGGGTCCGCGCTTGGATCGAGGAGAAGTTCGGCGCGGATCAAAGTGGTAGGCGCGGACAGCTGCCATTGCGTGCTCCGCCCAGGGTCGAGCGGCCACGGTCCGGTATTGAGCCACGGGATTCCCGGTGCAAGATGCGCCAGCGCCGAGGGAACTGGTACCGCCTGACCTGCGCCGAGGGAGTTCTCCAAGTAGCTGCCAGGAGCGAGGAAGATGCGCAGATCGAGCGTGTTTACTGACTCACTCGGGAGAACCGATGGGTTGAGATTATCGAGAAGGTGAGAGCCAGTTACCGACTGATATACGCCATTCACGAGGGAGCCGTACCCCTGGATGCTCGGCGTATTGCGGAGAGTATTTATGTCTGGGAGACCCACCTGTTGCACAAAGTCCCCCGTTGCAAAGGTCACTTTGTAGTACGGGTCATAGATCGCAAATCGGCCCTCGCCACCGAGAAGGTGCTTGAGCTGGATCGAGTAGGCGTTCGACTGAGTGTAGAGAGAGGTGGGCGCAGTGCCGTAGGAACTGTTTGCGACGATAAGTCCGACCTCCAGCACGACGGTGGCGAGGGCCAGCAATCGCACCCGCTGTGGCGCAATACGGTCGAAGAAAATAATCAGAACGACGAGTGCGATGGCAGAGATTGCGAGCGGGACAAGGTAACCGAGCAACTGGCGCCCGAGTGAGGAACTCGCACCCTGCGCATTCAGAAAGTGCTGGAGTCCTATTGGATCCGCAAGTTCAACGCCGACTAGAGCAAGTGCGGCGGTCGGCGCGATCAGTGCAAGCCACTTTGCTGTTGGCAGACGGAGTTGCGAGATCGCACTCGTGCCGGAGGCGAGTGCGCGCTGGAGGTGATCGACAAAGGTAGCGAGCAGCACTACGAGACCGAGATCCATCATGAGGTCGTTTCGGTTCTGCAGCCGCTCCGTGCCATAGAGCGGGAGATGGACGAGAAGTTGCCCGAGCGGCGTATTGTTTCCTAGCGCAAGGAGAATTCCCAGAATGACCAGCACGTACCAGACGCCGAGTTGCTGCGAGGGAACCTGCGTGTAGGCCGCTCGTCGGCGACGAATTGACAAAACAAGTGATCGAGTGGCCGTTGATAGCTGGCCACCGAAGGCACACAGGGCCATGATCCCGACGCCGACGCTTACCTCTGGAAGGTTGTAGTTGCCGTCAAATACGGGAAGTCCAAAATTGCCGTTACCACCAAGGGCGAACGGCGCAACGAGAAAGGTCGCAATTTCTCTCAGGTGCAAAGAGCCGGTACCAAAGAAATTGAGGTTGACCGTTCCGCGCTGTGATGCACGGAGAAAGGCGATACCCGGCACCAGCTGAATGCTGGAGATGAGGGTACCCAGGATGAGTGCGCCAGCGGCGGCGGTAATGCCGTCGAAAAGCCGTGCGCGTGAGCGCATGAGCAACGCGACGAGATAGGTACCGCCGACGATGGCCCCTGTGGAGATCGCACGCGGGTCGCCGGCCAAGATAATTCCCGCGATTGCGAACGCACAGACGAGCATCCAGAAGATCGTGGAGGAGCTGACCAAACGCGCCTGCCAGCGCCGGAGATCATCTTCGCTGGGACGGAATAGGTGATCAAGCGTGAGAAGCATCCAGGGCGTGAGTGCCGTACCTTGGTCGAGACCGAGATGTACCAGCTCTGCGCCAACGAACCCGGTGTAGGCAAAGAACGTCGCGGCGACAGTTGCCGCGAACTCGGTGAGCGCAAGACGACGCAAGAGAAGGTAGAGCCCTACCGCCGCGAGGGCGGGAACCATCGCGAGGTTGATCGTCCACGCCAGCGCGATGGGGAGAAACGCAAAGAGCCATGTGCCAGGAAAGAGCGCACCAGCGTTCCACCCACTGAGTAGTGGCGTCCCAGACCAGATCAGCGGATTCCACAGTGGAAGATGTCCAGATCGTAGGTACTGACCAGAGAGTGCGCGTAACGGAAGGTTCTGATTCAGATTGTCACCCGTCGCAAGGAGATGTCCGCTCAATGCGAAGGCGCCATAGGTGATGAGGGGAACCAGCACAAAGAGGGTGATAGCTATAAGGTCCCACCGGGTGAATTTGCACGAGATGCGTGCGCGTCTTCGGCGCTCGCCAGGGAGAGGGGCCGATGGCATCGGAACTACGTTAGTGCCTCAAGAAATTTCAGCTCGCCGCAAAACAAATTTCACTGGCCGCTGAGAAGAGGAGCTAGATCTTGTGACGACGATGGGTTGACTCCGCGCGAGGCGGGTCGTTGCGATGCACATAACGCAAGAGCAGATATCCGATGCCAGTGAGGGCAACGATCGCTACTACGAGCAGTGAGTATCGGGTGACATCGTGGTAGATCGTCGTCAGATGCGCGCCGGCAGTGTCACCGATGGTGAGCCAGGTGGCGACCCAGAGCACAGCGCCGATGGAATTGAAGAAAAGGAAACGCAGCCAGGGGATCTCGGTCAGCCCAGCGACGATGCCGTTCGCCTGGCGCAGTCCCTCGACAAAACGTGCACCGATGATGATCTTGCCACCGTGGTGGAGAAAGAATTCCTCTGCACGCGCGAGTCGCGCCTCGGTGAGGTGGAGGACGCGACCAAATCGGAGAAGAAGCCGCCGTTCCAGAAGACGTCCGATGAGATAGCCAACGCTGTCACCAACGATGGCACCGGCAAGTGCGCAGAGGCCCACCAGTACTGGATTCAAGGTGCCAGCACCCGCATAGACCGCAGCGGCGATGAGAACTGTCTCCCCTGGGACGGGTACGCCGAAGTCCTCTAAAAAGATCAGCCCAAAGACGGCCAGATAGCCATAGTGGTCCAGGGTTGGTCCTAGAGAGGCAAATATTCCAGGAAGTGCCGGGGAGGTCGCTGCTGACAAAAGAAAGATTTGCACGGTGCTCGTGATCCGCCTCTCTGAGATCCTTCAATTAGTTCGATCGCCAGATGGCCCGATTCTCGCCACTGAGTAGATGCACAGCCATTGGATAACTCCCGCAACATCGTAGGTCTCCGCAACGTCGGCCGATCTGCGAATCAAAGAAAACCTGCTCGGGAACGGGCGCCTGCAGTCGCGCTCTAAATCCGACTAAATAGGTCGACAATTGCGACGTGGCTCGCTATAGTTGCACCCAGCTACACCGAATATCTTCTTGTTCAAATACCTCACAGGAGTTAGACAAATGGCATTGCAACTAGGCGACGAGGCTCCAAACTTCACCGTGGAGACGACGGACGGAACCCTCAACTTTCACGAGTACCTGGGCGATGGTTGGGGCATTCTTTTTTCCCACCCAAAGGACTTCACGCCGGTCTGCACGACTGAGCTCGGCGAGGTTGCCCGTCTTAAGTCTGAGTTCGACAAGCGCGATACCAAGGTCATCGGTCTCTCCGTCGATGCAATTGGTTCACATGCCGACTGGGTTGGTGACATCAAGGACGCGACTGGTCAGACGTTGAATTTCCCGTTGATCGCAGACAGCGACCGTACTGTCGCCAACCTCTACGGCATGATTCACCCCAATGCGAGCGACACCATGACCGTCCGCTCTGTCTTCATCGTGGGTCCTGACAAGAAACTGAAGCTCACGATCACCTATCCCGCGTCGACCGGTCGCAACTTTCAGGAGATTCTGCGCGTACTCGATTCGCTCCAGCTCTCCTCGAAATTCCCTATCGCCACTCCGGTGAACTGGAATGACGGCGAGGACGTCATCGTGGGAGTTGGCCTGACCGACGAAGAGGCCACGGAGAAGTTCCCCAAGGGCTTCACCAAGATCAAGCCCTACCTTCGCTTCACCCCTCAGCCAAACAGGTAGTTCTTGGCTGCTGTTATCAGTAGCCAATTCATCCAGCTCGTACTGCCCACCCCCGGCGTCGGCCGGGGGTGGGTGCGTTCATTGGGTATTTCACCTTCTTCCCCTTTCAGGGGAGGCGCACCACCACAACTGACTAGCATGACCTCGTGCAACTACGGGCCGGTGACGCGTGGCGATGGTTCTGCGCGCTTCCCGATCTCGTGCACGATGCGCTCATCTACGCATTAGCGAGTCTTTTCGCGATCATCAATGGATCTGTCGCTGCCTCCGCTGAATATCGCGAGTGGGGCGTAATGTCATTTATTCCCTATCTTCTGGCGACGATTGCCGTCGTCGTACTGCACCTCCGCTCGCACCGTTCACGAGAAGATGCGCCTGGCCGCAATCGTCGAAGAGCTGCGATCATCATCTTTCTCGCATTGACTACGGTCATCGGACCCTTGATTGCCCAGCTCACATGGCGAGCGACCTCGACCCGGAACGCACACGCGCAGCAGGAAGTTGCGGTAATAGAACGCGCAGGCGATCGCCTTGCGGCGGGTCATAGTCCCTACCCACCGGCCCCGTCAGATATTGGGGTCAACCCCTCGAGTGATTCGCACAGCGTCGACGCCGCCTCCTACTTTCCGTATATGCCGGGCATGGCTGTCTTCGGCCTTTTAAACGCGACATCACTGCCGCCAGAGCTCGGTGACGCTCGAGTCCTGTTGGTGCTCGCATCGCTCCTCACCTTTGGCGCTGCGCTCGTACTTTCACGTGCCTCGCCTGCGCGAAAGATCGTCGCGACGCAGTTCTTTCTCGTTCTCCCCACGGGGGCGTTACCAATGGTGACCGGCGGAGATGATCTTCCCGTAATCGCCTTAATGCTGCTCTCCTTGGTCCTGCTGGCACGGCGCTCGCCCTTTGCCTCTGGCGTTGTGGGTGCGATCGCCTGCGCATTGAAGTTCACTGCGTGGCCGATCGCTCTCCTCGCTCTCCTCGCGACCCGTCCGCATGAGGAGGATCGATCCACGTGGCGGTATCTTGCGGGACTTTCGCTCTTGATTCCGGTCGTCGGCGTCGGACTCTACGGAAATATGCATGCGTTTGTCGAAAATGCAATTCGCTTTCCTCTTGGACTCACAACCATCAAATCACCCGCTGCCAGTCCGCTCGTGGGACAGGTGCTGGTCTCACTCATGCCGCACCATCGACGGGTGGTCACGGTGATCCTTGGAGTTGTGGGTATTTTGATCGTAGGGTGGGCACTCTGGCGGTTCCGTCCACGAGATGTGGTCGCGGTTACGCGTTTCTCTGCCTTCGTACTCTGTGTCGCAACCGTATTGGCTCCGGCGACACGATTTGGATACCTCATCTATCCAACGGTGCTCTTCGTCTGGTCCTATGTCCTCACCGGTGTCGAGGTGCCTGTGCCAAAGGATGAATACGCCGGCGTGAGCTGATGGTGCCGACTCATCAGTCGGCCGGTTAGGTCAGTATCCAGAGCAAAGCTGTTCAGTTACCATCCGCGATCTGTAGGAGGCGAAGAGTGATGCGGCTAGTGGCGAGCGCACCGGATACTTTTTTTAGTGTGCCAGGGTAGATGGTGACTCCCACCTCCCAGTAGTAGCCATCGGAACCGGGATGCGTCGCAAGGATCTG
>CAIMWD010000090.1 GCA_903845085.1 uncultured Acidimicrobiaceae bacterium | reverse complement strand
CGCGAACTTCGTCGCCATCGACCGAGACCACGCGAACATTTGTCACGAGGTGGCGGATGCGTGAGAAGGGCTCCTCGCACCAGTGAAGGCCGGTGTTGATCTGTCGCACGCGTCCAGCAAGTGTGCGCTTGCCCTCATCAAACCACGAGATTTCGTTTCGTGAGCTTGTATTCTCTCGGGCCTGCTCGCCAAACTTCACATTCCGACGAATTGGCATGTGATAGTGGATGTCATCAGCGATGAGGTTGATCCAGTCATCAAATCGACGGTCATCGAGTAACTCGGCCTCCAGGTAGAGGAATTGCTCGATCTCCTCGCGAAGAAGTAGCCGCTCCAACGTAGATTCGGAATTTTCGGTCAACATTTCGGCTCTACCGACCTCTCGCTCAGGCTCTCTTAACTACGTCGATCACGTCAACACAGAAGGCCATGTCCTCGTCGCCCACCGTGTTTGGATCGTTCGCGTTCTCCACAATTTTCACAAAGATCCAGCCACCATCGCGCGGATTTGCCGTGATTTCGACGATGTTCCCGTTACGAAGACGTACCTGCGTTCCCTCCGGTAGATCGGTGATCATCACCGCATCGTTCGGTGCTGCCGTAATTGGGGAGCCAACTACCGCTTCGGTGTACTTTGCCTCACCATCGGTCATCTCTATGCCTCACTCTTTGCTTTAGTGGCATCGGCCCTCGCCGTAGAGACGGGATTGACGGGATAGATATCGTCCCACGATCCCGCCTCCATAAACTCAAGCCAGCGACGCAGTCGTGATCGCTGATTCTCCTCGGCGACCTCATAGTTCAACGTCATTCCCGGAGCCGCGTGGTCGTCGGTCCACGCATGACCCGCACCCATAATGAAGTTGTAGGGGTAGCGCTTGGCAACTGTTCCCACACTTGCCGCGCTCGCGTAGTTCCAATTCTCCATGTCATCCGACTCAGTCAGACCGCAGGGACCGCCGTAACGCATCATGTAACGACGTTGCGCGTCCTTCACAAACTGCGGTGCTGCTCGATCGATCGGATAGGCGCGCCAGCTCTCCGTGACGCCGGGCGCATGGGGGTGCCATAGGAGGATGCGATGCGGCTGGATATTGACATTGGGCCAGATCAATGCAGTCTCACCAACGATATAGGAGTCCTTGTATTTCTCGCGCTTGCGCTCACGCGTCTCGCGGAAGTAATCGTCCACCCCTGGTTCGGTGAACCACGTGTCCTTATAGGGCGCCACTCCGGGCTGCTCGTAGATCGCATTGTGGCCACCGTGCCCAAGTTCGGGTGTCGTCATCTCATAGTCGGAGTACGGGAAGGGGGCGCGGATCGGTGCACGACTTCCACCATTTGCATCGCCCTGTGGTCCGATCGCCGCGACGTTGATCGAACGGTGCGTCATCGCCGCGTGTGCGCGGTCGCCGTCGAAACTAAATCCGGGGAACTTCCAGTTACAGGGAATGCGCCACTTATAGACCGGGTTGAAGAGTTCGACGCCGTTGTCCTCGCCATCAGAGCTCTGGAAGGCACGTCGAACCGTATCGGCGTAGGGCCCGAGATAGTCCTCAAAACTCGGCGCTGACCTATCCCACGTCGCCCAGATCGACCCGTAGTAGTTGGACATCTGTGCGACCTCGGGCAACCCCCACTCTGACTTGTCCATGTCGCCCTTGTAGGCAGCGTCATAGTAAGGAACACCAACAAGACGACCGTCGGTGTCATAGCTCCAACCATGGAAGGGGCAGGTGAAGACCAGCGTGTTTCCGTCATCGTATCGACAGACCTTCATACCGCGATGCCGACAGGTGTTCAAAAAGACGTGGAGATGACTCTTGCGGTCGCGAACGAGGATGACCTCCTCCTCGCCCATGCGCGAGACAACAAAATCTCCTGGGTTGGGCACCTGTGACTCGTGACCGATGAAGAGCCATGCCCGGGTAAATACCTGCTCGAGCTCCATCTTGTAGATGTCCTCGTTGACGTAGATCTCCCGGCTGACCAACCCTCGATCGAGATCAACGAGCGATCGCAACGACCGATCACCGTAAGAGCGAATTAATGACGTCATCTCTTCCCATCCCTTCACCAGCAGACTTCATGTGCCCTTACGCCAGATCCCTCGCCCCGGTCTCCCGGGCAACATTGTCGAGGTCTCCGAGGAGGAACCAATATTGTTAGCCTAGCGAACTTTCTCTCCGGAATTCGGTGCTGACCCTATTCTGCCATCGCCTGTGGCTCGCCCAACCCGCAGCTCTCAGCTCCGATCGAGCAATGGGGGGATCACCGCTCCTACGGGAATCTGAAAGGGGAGCTCTCCCGTGGTGACGGTTTCGCAGACCGACTGCAACACCTGGTGTTCGATATCGATGCGCTCACGAAATGCTCGCGCTGCCGTGAGCTGACGCTCGGTCGTGCATGCCCAATAGGCGAGAGTCGACTCTTCAAAGGGAATGTTCTCTTTGGCATCGGCGACGATCGCACCGAATACTCGGAGTGCCTCCTCAGGAACCTGATAGTTGTTCCGAAGTGACTCGCTAATCAGATCGAAGTTTTTGACGTAGAACAGATCGGCGGCGTAGAGGTTTGCAATGCCATCGAGCCAGCTCCACTCCCATCCCCGAGAATAGAGACAGAGTGTGGTCACGCTGAAGAATGCACGGGTAAATGTCTGCCAAGAGGTGATCTCCTCAGCGGCAAGCCCGATCGCGGCACCAAAATCGATCCACATCTCCTCGTAGGCCGGGTTGGTCCATTCCGAGTTCACGTCGTTGACGATGATGCGACCCTCGACCTCGACCAATTTCCGTAACATGCCCTCGCGGGTCTTGGTCTCATTGGTCTTGATAAATATGCCACCGGTGCTGAAATACAGGGTGTCCCAATAGAGATAGAGATCCTTGACCCAGAGCTGCAGATTCTCTCGAGAGAGTGTCCCCGCGATGAGCTGTTCGTAGACCGCGGGCGTCACCTCGGTCTTACGCGTGAAATCATTCGCGAGGAGTTCGATGAACGAGGGACCCGAGAGCGCGGGAGCGCTCAGATCATCAGGGCCAAACGGAAGTTGCGACATAACAAAACTCCTTTGCGCGCTCGGTGACGCGCCAGACATGTGAGGGGGAAGGTACTACCTAATCTGTGCGCGTTGCTGCAGGCGCATCGTAAAGACATGACGGATCTGATCCTGCAACTTTGGTGTCGTGCAGTAGTGCTTGATCACCCGCTCGTTGAACTCGGCGTGCTCGACGTCGATTCCGGCGTGCTCCTTCCGGTTCAACAGTGCGGCATCGATATTTGGGACGCCCCACTCGGCGAGGCGCTTCGCGTCCTCTTCGATGGCGGCCATCTGCTCATCGGCGAAGAGTCGGTTCTCTCCCTCACCGACAAGTCCACTGCCGATCGCGACAGGGAAGGGGTGAAAACGATCGCGTGCGATGTGCCAGCCATGCCATATCAGCACGGTAGGGTCCGCATCACCCTTCTCGGAGGCAAGGATCTCCTCCTCGGTGAGTCCGAAAGAGTATGACTCCCAACGTGCGAGAAGTGGGTGGCTGACCTTGGTTCCACCTACAGCTACCTCACCACCCTCGTCGACCAATTTGCGCAGCTGCATGCGGCGCATCTGCTTGTCGGTGCAGTTGATGTAACGCTCACCCTCAAAACGATGATTGATGTCGCCGCCGGCGTGCGAGCGCAGCTTTCCCGCGGCAAGGGCAGGGAAATCGTCCACACTGTTCAGCGTCTTGACTCGATAGGGATAACGCTTGTAGTGATTCTGCCGAATCTCTTCGAGCGAATCGATCAGCTCCTGAGGGCTGAGTACCTCAGGCCTTGTCTCGGTCGTCGTCATCTCGGCCTCCTCTCCACCAGCGGATCATCCGTCCGCAATGTGTTTAATGACTCTCCCAAAGAGGGATATTTCACACCTCGACCTTAGACACCATATGAGTCACGCGCCACTCACGAGGAGTACCTCAGCGCGAGCGATAGCATCCGACGGGGTTTTTTGGGAGGATCAAAATGACAGCGCAGGTTCGGGCAGGCACACTCACAGAGCTCTCCGCGATGGGTCATCTGTTAGTCGATGGCGATCGTGGAGAGATCTGCATCGTCTCCGATGGCGAACAGCTCTTTGCAATTGACAACAATTGCTCACACATGGGGAGTCAGATCCATCGTGGCAATATTTCGGAGGGAAACATCATCTGCCCATGGCATCGAGCACGTTTTGAGCTCGCGACCGGAAAGAGTCTCGACCTCTACGCGAAGGACGTCGCCACCTACGAGGTCACTGTGGAGGGTGACATCGTCTTGGTTAATCCCACCCCGCGCTAACACCTAACTCTCTGGCGATCAACGCCAGAGAGCAAACCCCATTCCTGTCCCTGTACCTGCGGGTGATCGGAAGCCCGGGACATAATCCACTACCTCCATCGCGAGCGATTCCAATGCTCCACCCGCCACGATCCAGTTCAACACCTCCGAGGTTCCGGAGCGAAAATACCTTCGTGGAAGCGCTGCGATCGTCGCATCGTCGCGTGATCGCAATGCGGAGAGAACTCCTCGATCGAATTCTTCAAGAACGACGAAATGACTGAGTCCCCCACTGCCCACGATCACTACCCGCTGGTCCTCTCGATAGCTCGCCACTGCGCGAGCGATCGCTTGACCAAGGCGATAGCAGCGACCTGGCCCCAGCACATTGGGTGGAATGTAGGTGTTTAACAGGACCGGCACGATGGGAATCTTTGGGTCGAGTCCGAGGCGGTAACGCACAAAATTAAAGGCATGCCCTATCGATTGACCGGGACCTTGTGCTCGGACCTGCGTCAGATCGAAATTCTCCTCGGTGAGACACCCGAGCAGGTGGGTAGCCATTTCAGCGTCAACGACGTGGGTATAACGCGTCGCCGAATGACTTGCCCACGCTGCCTGGCGCATTCCCTCACTGAGGCGAGCAAGTGATTCAGGCGATCGCGGAAGGTCATCTACGGTCTCTCCCGTGTAAAGACCTATTGCGGGAACGCCATGTGCACCAAAAAGTTCGTTCTGATCATCACCCACCACAATGACAACATCGGGTCGCGCACTGGCAAGTGCCGCACAGAGTGTCGAAAGCGCCGCCTGTGCTCGCTGATGTTTCGCCCAATAGACATCTAGCGCCAGTTCACTACCAAAACGCCCTGCCGCGCGGTCAGCAAGCTCGGCGAAAGGGTGAATCTCGCCGTCATAGGCAACCAGACCGGCGTTCAAAACATCGCGCCCCGCATGATCCTCCCAGAGCGACGGATCCATCGTCATCTGCGGAGTGTGTGAGGTACCGATCCCCAGAACAATTTTCGCCATGATCCCCCCATCACGCGGCCGTTTGGATTGACCACAGTCTCCAACCTAGCGAGCCTGTGGGCACAAAAGTAGGGTCGCACGCGACTCTGCGAGCGCGACGCTGAGCCGAGGAAAGCTGAAAGAATGGACGGATGCCACACTCTCCGCTCGCCGGGGCTCGCTCCGTGCGTACTCGCTCTCTCGGTCTGTTCCGCTCTTCGTATGGCCAGCTGCCACGTGATGTCTGAATCTGTGCTCCCTGCCTCCGAGGACAAGACCCGCTTTGTCCGTTCCATGTTTGACACCATCGCCGGTCGGTATGACCTCGTAAATCGCCTGATGACATTTGGCCTCGATCAGGGTTGGCGACGTCGTGCGATCACTGAGCTTGGCCTTGCCGTAGATTCCGTCGTGTTGGATCTTGGATGTGGCACAGGCGATCTCACTCGAGAGGCGGCACGCCAGGGCCTACGTCCCATCGGCGTCGACCTCTCCTTTGCCATGTTGGCCGCCTCGCGGCGACGGGTCGGGCCGCTCGTCGAGGCGGATGCGGAGACGCTCCCGATCGGCGACGGTTCGCTCGATGGTCTCGTCAGCGGCTTTGCGCTCCGCAATTTCACCGACCTCCCCAAGGTGTTCAATGAGATCGCGCGAGTTCTGAAGACAGGTGGCCGGCTGGTGATCCTTGAGGTCGACCGACCAAGAAGTCCACTATTACGGCTTGGTGATGATCTTTGGTTTCGTCACGTAGTACCAAAGATTGGTGCGCTCTTCAGTGACGCAGCTGCCTACCGATACCTCCCCGAATCAGTCGCCTATCTTCCCAATCCCTCGGAGCTGCACGCTCTCCTCTCCGCTGCTGGGTTTTCCCAAATTCGCCGAACCCCGCTCCAGGGTGGTCTGGCGCAGATCGTTGCCGCCACAAAGGCCACCGTGGGTTATGTGCTAGGCGACGCCCAAATTGCTGACACCACCGAGGGTGCCGCGTGAACCTTCAAATTGCGACCCGAGAGGATCTTGATTCGCTCAATCTCGTTGGCGCGCGCCTGAGGCCCTCTGCAGCGGAGGCGGCCGCGATAGTTCTACTCGCGCGCACGAAGGGATGCATCCTCGAACGTGATGGGCTCACCATTGCAACGATCGATACTGCACTGACCATCTGCTATCCGGCCGGATTCGATTGCGACCCGGATCTCGCGTCACTGACGCTCGACAAAATTGTCGAAAATTCTGCTGACCCGCTGCTGCGACCACTCTTCATTGGCGCGCTTCCCTTTGACCTCACCAGACCTAGCGAACTGTCGATCGGTGCAATCACCCTTATCGCGGCTGTCGGCTCTCCACCCGAGGCAATCTACGTCGCCGCACCCGCCGACCTTGACTCGCTTATGGCGCGCGACCTCACGGGAGAGATCGCCGAGGAATCGTCATCAGCCACCTCCCCAGACCAATTTTCGCTTGCCTCGTCTCACACCCATCAAGATTTTCAGTCGCTCATCACCGCTGCACTTAATGAAATTGAGCACGGATCATTTGAAAAGGTGGTGCTCGCGCGCGAGGTAACGATCACCGCAAATCGTCCGTTCCTCATCCGCGAGCTTCTGGCACGATTACGGGCTCTCCATCCCTCCTGCCTCTCCTTCTCGTTACACGGATTCCTTGGCGCCACTCCGGAGCTGCTTATCCGACGCAGGGGTTCCACGATCGAGTCCACTCCACTTGCAGGCACCATCGGGCGAAGCGGCGACCTCGAAGAGGATCGTCGACTCAGCGACACACTCCTGCACTCCGCTAAGGACCGAGCCGAGCACGCCTTTGTAGTCGATGCAGTACTCAACACGCTCGCGCCAATAACGATGCCCATGGAGACGGTAATCACCCCTCATCTTCTCGAGCTTCGCAACGTTGTCCACCTCGCGACGACGATACGTCTTCAGCTTCGTGACCAGAAGTTGAGCTCGCTCGAGATCGCTCGACTCCTGCATCCAACGCCGGCGGTCGCGGGGACACCACTCGCAGCGGCACTTGCCTATCTTCTGGTTCACGAGGGATTTGATCGCGATCGCTATGCAGGACTCGTTGGATTTTGCCGATCGAACGGCGACGGGGAGTGGTGGCTAGGCATCCGCTCTGCGATCCTTGATGGGACTGTGGCACGGATCTTCGCGGGCGTCGGCATCGTACGCGGCTCTGACCCTGCAGCCGAGCTTGCGGAGACGCAGCTCAAGCTCCAGG
>CAIMWD010000089.1 GCA_903845085.1 uncultured Acidimicrobiaceae bacterium | reverse complement strand
CCGGTGCATCCTGGCTGTCGCTGTTATCTAACGAGCTAGGTTTTGCACCCGATTATCACCTAGAGTCGGGATCGAATGCGACCTCCCTCAGCGATGCCGATACGTCCGCGCCTTGCGCGGCCACGCCACCTTGTCATCATCATCGCGGCAGTGGTGTTGGCGCTGTTGATTTTTGGCTCGTCGATCGCCGGCATCTATACCAATATGCTGTGGTTCCATTGGGGTGGCCTCGGTGAGATCTGGCGCCTGGTGACATCGACCAAAATTGTGCTCGAGGTGATCTTTTTTGTTGTCGCCTTTGCGCTCATGTATGGCTGCCTGCATCTCGTCGATCGGGTCGTGGATAAATCACTCTTTGTTACCCAAGAGTCGGAGTTAGTACAGCATTACCGTCAGAGCGTCGCGCGGTTTCGCGTGTGGATGCGCCTTGGCCTCTCGCTCTTAATCGCCGTGATTTTGGCGAGTGGGACGAGTGGACAATGGCAACACTGGCTTCTCTATCAGCATGCGGTCGCCTTTGGACATAAGGATCCAATATTCGGGCGCGACCTCTCGTTCTTCGTTTTTCGAATGCCCTTTCTCTCTTTCCTGGTCGACTGGGTATTTAGTGCACTTGTGGTGTCGGTGATTATCACCACCGCCTCGTACATCCTCAACGGCGCGCTGCATATCGAGTTCGGTCCTCGTAGGTCGGTTCGGATTGAGCCACGCGCCGTTGCTCATATCTCGTTGCTACTGAGCCTCATTGCGTTAGAGCGCGCTTGGGCTTATTACTTTGTAGACCGCTTTTCGCTGGAGCTCTCTCAGCACGGCGCAGTCTTTGGTGCCACCTACACCGATGTGCATGTGCGGCTACCCGCCCTCACGCTTTTGGCGGTCGTCTCACTTGTCGGTTTCGTTCTGTTGGCCTTCAACGTGTACCAGCGATCGATCACAATGCCTCTCATCGCCTTCGGTCTTTGGATATTTCTTGCAATCACTATCGGCGCGATCTATCCCTCGCTCTACCAGGCGCTGAAGGTCACTCCCGATCAGAGCTCGCTGGAGCAGCCCTATATCCAACGCAATATCGATGCGACGCGCGCCGCGATGAATATAAACACGATCACCAACCAGTACTTTCCAGCGAATCAGGATCTCACTGCAGGAGTGCTGTCGAGCTATCAGCAGACGCTGAATGACGCCCAGCTCTGGGATCCAAGCCCCTCGCAGGCGACCTACGTAAAATTACAGGACAAGCGGAGCTACTACAGCCTTACCCCACTTGTCATCGATCGCTACTCCCTCAATGGCGTCGCCACTCCCGTCGATGTGGGCGTGCGCGAACTCAACAGCAACGGCGTCGCCTCACAGAGTTGGATCAACGTGCATCTGCAGTACACACATGGTTATGGCGCGGTGGTTGCACCGGCAAATGTGGTCGATGCCTCGGGTAATCCCACCTTTGCACTGGGCAATATTCCCTCGATTGCGACGAATTCCTCGGTCAAGATCACTCAACCTGATGTGTACTTTGCGCCAGGGCAGAGCAACTACGTGATCGTTGATACGAAGCAGCCGGAGGTCTCGTACCAGAACTCCTCCGGTGGATTGGTCGAGAGTTCCTACAGCGGCTCTGGCGGGATTCCGATCGATTCACTCCTTCCGCGCCTGGCCTTTTCGATCCGATTTCACGACCTCAACCTGCTCATCTCCAGTGAGATCGATTCGCGCTCGCGCCTCATCAATATTCCGAACGCCCAGGAGGCCGTGCAGAAGGCGCTGCCATTTCTCACGGTGGACAGCAATCCCTACGCGGTAATCGACCACGGACAGATCAATTGGCTCTTTGATGCCTACACGGAGAGCGCCTCCTATCCCTACGCCCAGCCAGCAGAGACCAGCGTGCTTCCGGGGCAGAGCGCGCTAAATGGCGGCTATAACTACGTTCGCGACGCAGTAAAGGTCGTGGTGAACGCCTACACCGGAAAGATGACCTTCTACACGATCAATGCAAAGGGCGACCCTTTGATGCGCTCCTACGAGCAGATGTTCCCGCATCTATTTACGCCGCTTTCAACTCTTGCGACCACCGACCCCACGCTGTTGGCACACCTTCGCTATCCCCAGGATCTCCTCATGCTGCAATCGGCGATGTATGGCCGTTACCACATCACCTCACCGAGTGCTTTCTACAGCCTCTCGAACGCATGGGATCTCTCGCAGACCTCGACCTCGTCGAACGGCAATCCCTCGGCGTCGCTACCCCTTGGCAACAATGGTCTTATCGAGCGCTACTCACCGATATATGAGCTACTACAGCTGCCGGGTCAGACCGCACCGAGTTTTAACGCGATCGAGCCGCTGGTTCCCTACAGCGCCAACGACAAGGTGCAGACGCTCGCTGCGTTAGTCCTCGCCGATTCGAGTTACTCCCACTATGGGGCACTTACCGCCTTCCAGACGCCGAGCGGCGGCACTCCGATCGATGGTCCTCAGCTTGTCAACGCGGCGATTAACTCCAATCCGACGATCTCGAAACAGATTTCATTGTTGAACCAGGGTGGATCGACGGTGCTCTTTGGCACGGTGCAGATCCTGCCGATCGCTGATTCGTTGATCTATGTGCGCCCCCTCTATGTGAGCTCATCACAGACCAACTTCCCCCAACTCCAGGAGGTCGTCGTTGACTACGGCGGGCAGGTTGCGATGGAGCCAACTCTCGGAGCAGCGTTGAGTGATGTCTTTGGAGCCGGAGTCTCCAGCACCTCAGGCGTAGGGTCGAGTGCCACGCTCCCGAGTGCGGTTCGAACGTTGATCTCCAATGCAGTCGCGGACTATCAGGCAGCGCAGACGGCGTTGACCCAGGGCAGCTTGGCGACCTATCAATCCGATATTGAGCAGGCAGGGACGCTCATCGGCCAGGCCGAGTCGCTGCTGAAGGGCTCGGGCAACTCCAAGGGCAGCACCGGGGCGAAGAGTACGGGATCAAAGAGTGGGTCGATCACCACTACCGTGACCACAACGACGATCAAGGGTTGATCTCGCCCCTCTGATCTACCTTCGGACTGAGCGTTACCCGCTATCTCGGAGGGCTTCCGATCGAGGCCTGCGGGCGCATCGTGTTTGCATCACTGAGTTCGTCGGAGGTGCCTTCATGATTTTCCGCAGTAATAGACGATCGATCGGCACCCCCTCCAACACGCTCACCGGTCTCACCTGTATTCATTTCGCGCTCCACGGGCGATTCATGGTGGTACTTCGATCCACGAAGCCACGAGGCGAGTGCCGCGATGAGGCAGGCGACGACGGCAAAGGTGAACGCCTCGGCAAGGCCCGAGGCGAAGGGGGCGGAGATGAGGTGGGGAAAAAACGACCGACCCTCCAAATAGGCGACCTTTTGCGGGTCGAGTGTATGCAGTGATGGTCCTAATAGCGCCCTGATCGGGTTGTAGCCAAGAAAGGCGGCGAACAGACTCGCTACTGGCGGTAGGGCAGCTGCTTGAGTTGCAGCGTTACGGCTCACCCCCTCGACGACGAGACCGGTAAAGAGTGTGTGGGGGAGCGTCCGTGAGAGTCCGAGAATAATGAGCGAGAAGAAGACGCCAATTGAGAGCACCTGCGCGCTGTTTTGAAAGGTATTGAGCATTCCCGCACCGGCACCGCGCTGCTCCGGCGGGAGGCTGTTCATAATTCCAGCAGCGTTTGGAGCAGAGAACACACCGAGGGCGAGACCCATAAGCAGCAAGAGCGCAGCAAAGAAGGGGTAGGAGAAGTTGACCGGAAGGACCTCCAAGAGCCCAAAGCTCAGAGCAGCAAGCAACATGCCACCGGTCGCAAAGGGCCGCGCGCCATATCGATCAGAGAGAATTCCGGAGAGTGGACCGGCGATGAGAAAGCCCAAGGTCAACGGCAGCATGTAGATGCCGGCCCAAAGTGGGGTGACCGCAAAGGTGTAGCCATGTTGTGGAAGCCAGATGCCCTGAAGCCAGATGATCATGATGAACATGAGTCCACCTCGACCGATCGCGGCAAGAAATGTCGCGAGGTTGCCTGCAGAGAAGGCGCGGATGCGAAAAAGTGCAAGATTAAACATTGGCTCTTGGACACGTCGCTCAATGAGGTAAAAGAGGGTTAACAGACCAACACCAACGGCAAGTTCGACAACTACCTTTGGGCTTGTCCAACCCATGGTGTGGTGGCCGTAAGGCTCGATGCCGTAGGTGATGCCGGCAAGGAGGGAGATCAGACCCACTGCGAAGGTGATGTTTCCCCACCAGTCGATCGATGACGCGCGGCGTGTACCCTGCTCGCGAAGGCGTGTCGCTCCCCAGTAGGTGCCAAAGAGTCCAAAGGGAACGGAGACCAGAAATACGAGTCGCCATTCGATCGGAGCGAGGACGCCGCCGAGTACGAGTCCCATAAAGGACCCCGAGATGAGCGCGACGCTATTTATGCCAAGTGCAAGACCCCGCTGATTTTGTGGGAATGCATCTGTGAGAATCGGTGCTGCGTTGGCAAAGAGGAATGCGCCACCAATTCCTTGACCAACGCGCATTCCAATCAGCCAAACCGCTGCGGAGGGGCCGTGCATCCACGTGACCGAGAGCAGGATTGAGAAGAGGGTGAATATCGAAAATCCGAGAGTGAACATCTTCACGCGTCCGTACATATCGCCGATACGACCAAAACTGACCAGCAAAACCGCAGTACAGACCATAAAGCCCATGAGCATCCAGAGGAGATAGCTGGTGTTGCCTGGCGCGAGAGGATTCAGGCGGATGCCGTTAAAGATATTTGGTAGTGCGATCAGAATGATCGAGGAGTTAATCGTCACCATCAAGACGCCGAGGGTGGTGGTGGAAAGCGCAATCCACTTGTAGTTCGCTGGCGGTGGACCCTCGTCCGGCTGGAGGAACCGGGGTCTTTTGTTTTGTTGCTCCAAGGGATTAGTGCTCCTTATCTGGCTTTGAAACGGCGTCACCTTCTGCCCCAAGATGCTCGAGAATCCGCTCGCCAAGGGCTCGGAGCTCCTGTGTGCCAGCGATGCCGAGCGGTTCGAGGAGGTGATGGCGGATGCTCGCTGCGTAGGGTCCCGAAGCATTGCCGAGTGAGCTCTGAACGGCAGGGGTGAGTACTGCGAACCAACCGCGGTGATCATCCGCGCAGTGCATCCGGGTCACCAGACCGTCACTCTCAAGGCGGCCAATTGCATGAGTGATCCGACTCGGCGTCGAAGCGGTGCGGTCTGTGATCTCGCTCATCCGAAGTGATCTCTCTGGTGCTTCAGAGAGCAGCCAAAGGATCTCGAAGTAGGTACGGGGTATCCCAACTGCAGCTTGAAGTTCCTGATCAAAGAGCACGAAGAGACGGCATATGGTGCTTGTGAATGCTCGGAAAGTTGCGAACTCCTCAGGGTCCAACCAGGACTCTGTCAACATGGATCCATTCTAGAGAGATAGTTGAATGTTGAACTAGTTTCTCTTGCAGGTGCCAGGTCTCATCCTTATAGATTTTGGGCAGCTTCTGCACTTTGATTGGACAGGGCGAGGGGTGGAGCAGCGTGTTAGCCCGCCGAACTCGTATCTCGTAAGCGCATGTTCAAATTCTGGCCTAGTGGCTCGCAAGGCTGCTGAGTTCAATCGGTGCTTGGGCGCGAGAAGCGACCGTTGCACCAGAAAATAGCGGGACGAACTCTGCTAGTGTTGTTAACCCATCGCGGGGTGGAGCAGTCTGGTAGCTCGTCGGGCTCATAACCCGAAGGTCGCAAGTTCAAATCTTGCCCCCGCCACTAAGGAAATAGTAGTTCAGGGCCGGTGCGAAAGCACCGGCCCCTCTGTTTCCTCGAATAGAACCTTGATGTATTTCCACATACTTGGACAGGATGAACTCAATGAGGGCACAAGTCTCAATTGAGACATGATGCGAAATGCGACAGTTGCTTCTCGGTCGTTTAGCGCGGACGGCCAGGGAGCGGCGCGGTCTTCTTGCGGGAATTGGGCCCGACTGCCGCTGCGGCAGGGGTAATTACCGCACTAGTGGTCGGCGTGTTTTTCCACCGCCTCCTATCTACTCAGGTCACTCGTCCGGCGCCACCGACACGACCGACTATGGGACTTGGTCTGGTGCTGATCTGTGCCGTCACCGTCATCATCATTGTGTTGCCACATCCTGCACCGGTAGTCGGCGGATGCGGATTATTCGCTGCGGCGCTGCGCTCTCGTGGCCAGCGCAGTGAGTGGGCGGAGATTTGGAGGGTGCTCGGAGCGCGAGTCCTTCTGGGGCTGTTTGGAGTTTCGGTCGCGTTCGGCGCGCTGGGCAGGAGCTGGAGATGGGTTGCGCACCTCGAGTCACACCTCAATCTTTGGGGGACCGCAGCACTTGGCGCAGCGACAAGTATTGCGGTAAACAACCTCCCCGCTGCATCGCTTCTGTCGGCTCGAGTTCCGCCTCATCCGTTAGCGCTTCTGGTCGGACTCAATCTCGGGCCAAATTTCGCCATTACGGGATCGCTGGCCTGGTTTCTGTGGCTGCGCACTGCGCGAGCGAGCGGCGCGAAACCATCACTCAAAGTTACGATGAGGGTCGGCGCAACCTCTGCACTCTGCGCCTTGGTCGGCGCTCTCCTTGTTTTGACCGTTACCGGATCGAGCTAAAGGTCGGTCGTGCACGAAGGGGGAAGGAGTGGTCAGCTCTCGAGCGTTGCGACATCGTTTGCGTACGAGATCGCCGCTGCCGCATCGTAGCTGATGAGAAACTCGTTCGCCGCGCCCAGGCGCACGAGCATG
>CAIMWD010000088.1 GCA_903845085.1 uncultured Acidimicrobiaceae bacterium | reverse complement strand
CGTCACGTTCTCGAGATCCTCGGGCTTTAACGAGGAGAGCGAGCTCCACTGAGCCACATATTCGAGGCGGTCCTCCTCGTTTGACTCATGAGGAAAGTCGGTCGCACAGAAGACGTGCTCGGAACCGAATCGAGCGACGACCTCTGACAGCGTCGTCTCATAGGGCTCTGCGGCGACGAAGATGTTGCCGTCGCGGACGTACTCAGTCGGTGGCTTAGTAAGCGAGGTGTGCCCGCGCTCCCCCTCCCACCATTCGTCGAGGCGGTCCATCATGTAGAGCATCCAGCCCGCTCCTGCCTCGAGAAAGCCCACCTTTAGCTCTGGAAATGCCTCAAAGACTCCCTCCGTCATCAAACTCGACATCTCCCCCATCTGACAGAAGGGGTGCACGAGAAGGCCCTTGCGCTTGAAGTCGGCGATGAGCTCAGCGCCGCGCACAAAACCGGTGCCGTGGATGCCAAGAAAAAAATCAAGGCGCTCTGCCTCCTCGTAGACCGGCCAGTACTGCTTCGCGCCGAGCGCGTGGGCAAACTGGAAGGCCGGCAGTACCGCACCTGGCATTCCGAGCGCCTTCACCCTGCGAAGCTCCTTCACTGCCTCCTCTGGATCTTGCATCGGCAGGAGGGCGATGCACTTGAGACGCTCATCGAACGTGGTGTACTTCTCAAAGGCCCAATTGTTATACCCACGGGCCAGAATCGTCGCCACCTCGCCGTTCTGAATCGCGCCGATGCCAAGACCTGCGGTGGGATAGAGCACCGTCTGCTCGACGTGCGCCCTATCGGCGAAACGGAGCCACTTGTCGGGGGTTGGGTCGTGCCGATACTCCGGTACGTCCTCGCCTCGAAGAAGGCCACGGGCGCGGTTCTCGAGCGAGATCGCCTTTGGAAAGAGACCGTGAGTGCGTCCAAGATAGGGCGAGTTCATCGGAGGATCGAGGCGGGCAATGATCTCATCCGCCTCCTCATCCAGGTGTCCGTCAGCGTCAACGATGGTCAGCATGGCAACTCCCCTTTATCGTCTACCAGCACCGCGTGGCCTGGTCTCTCGTCAAACCAGAGTCGCGACACCAGAGGCCCCGGATCCGGTACATGAATTGCGTAAACTTTGCACTAACTTTTCCGCAGGATGGCGAGTCGCCATCCTGCTTTCGCGCGGATTCAGTATCCCGAAGCACCATCTCAGTGTCAACTATCAAGATGGATCATGCGCAATAATTGCATTTTCTTTTCCCCAAACTGCTAGCTTCAGGAGATGGTGACCCTTGAGGACATCGCGAGAGAGGCCGGCTGTTCCGTAGCGACCGTCTCGCGCGCGTTGAGCAATAACTCGCGCATCAGCGCCGCGACGAGAGGTCGCGTTCGCGAGATTGCCGACCAGTTGGGGTATTCGGGTAGCGCACTGCTGCGCGCCACGCTGCAGCGACAGCACACGGTCGGTCTCGTCATTCCGAGTATCCGCAGCGGCCATTACTACGAGGACGTCTCTCTCCTTCACGATGTCCTCTCCGATGAGGGCTACAAGATCATCCTCAGCTGCCACCACAACGACCAGGCGCGAGATCGTGAGATCCTGCAGTCGCTCATCGCGCATCCGGTTGACGGCATCATCCACACCCCTTGCACCCCACACGGATTTGAGGACCTCCTCCCTGGCGCACCGACGATCCCTATCGTGGAGCTCGGATCGCGTATGCCCTCCCCCGAGGTTGATCTCATCTGTGCCGATGAGGACGGAGCGATTCGCGAGATAGTGGAGTATCTCGTGGGGCTTGGCCACCGTCGCATTGCGCTCTTTACCGGTCGCAAAGACCTCTTTCACATTCGGGTGCGCACGGACTCATTTCGCGCAGCACTCAATGCAAACTCGCTACTCAAGCGCGACTGCGCAATTGTCTACGGCCCTTCAAGCATCCACTGGTTTCGTAACGCAATGACGGAGTTGCTCACCGAGGAGAACCGCCCTACTGCAGTGGTGCTCGGCAACAAACCCTCGCTCGTTGGCGTGCTACAGGCCGCAAATCTCGCGGGGCTCACGCTGCCGCGTGACCTCTCCTTGGTGAGCTTTACCAGCGAGGACTGGCATACCGTCACTACCCCGCCGCTCACTACCTATCTCCATCCGTATCAGGAGATGGGAATGATGGCGGCACAGCTACTCAAGCAACGATTTCTGCGTAACGAGGACACCGACCTCACGCCGAAGGTGATTCGCTTTACCGGTGAGATCATCGAACGCCAGTCAGCGGCTCCGCCCTACGATCTCTCTGCATAATCGGCCGCGAAGTGGCAATTTGCAGGTGTGGTGCGATGGTGCGCGCGATGGCAACACCATGCAGGGCATTCCGCGATCTCGAAATGGCACCGCCCCGGGGAACTCCCGAGGCGGTGCATTTACTCTGTCAGTGCGACTCGGCACGCGACTCGCGACATTGGCGAGGGTAAGGACGTTTAGAGGTTGTAGAAACGCCGTGCGTTCTCGCTGGTGAGCTTGACGGCGCTCTCGCGTGAGATGTCCTCGCGCTCCGCGACGAGCTTGT
>CAIMWD010000087.1 GCA_903845085.1 uncultured Acidimicrobiaceae bacterium | reverse complement strand
GGAAGGGCCGGATGATCTCGGCGGCGACACGTCGGGCATCGTCGAAGCTAGGACGGTCCGACATCGCCGTAAAGGCGTGATCGATCGCGCGCTCGCGGTAGCGAAAGAAACCGATCGCCTTTCGCCCGACGGTGACCAATCGATAATGACGTCCCTCGGTCCCCTCCCTGTTGATCAACCGCTCCGCACTTCGCAGCACCGAGGAGTTGTAGGCACCACAGAGTCCACGGTCCGCGACGATAAGTACGAGAAGCGAGTTCTCGACCTTTTCGGGCACACCAACGATGCGCGAAGAGTGCGTCGCATCTGCCGCGGTCGTTGCAAGGAGACGCTCAATCCCATCCACGTACAGCCGCGTTCCCGCAAGGCGAGCACGCGCTCGTCCCATCTGCGAGGCAGCGATCAACTCCATCGCGCGCGTGATCTTCTTCGTCGACTCAACACTCTTGATGCGTCGACGGAGCAGTCGCTCCTGACCACCCGCCATCGATCAGTCCGTCTTCCCGGAGGTGAAGCTTGACTTCATCTCGTTGATAGCCGCCTTGATCTTCTCCTCGTCACCGAGCTGGCCGCTGGTGCGGATCTCCGCCAAGAGATCGGCGTGTGCGGCACGAAGGTGCGCACGAAGCGCGGCCTCAAATCGCTGGACATCCTCGACGGCGATGTCGTCGATGAAACCACGCACGCCGGCGTAGATCACAATGACCTGCTCCTCGACGGGAAGCGGGGCGTTCAGTCCCTGCTTGAGCAGTTCCGTAAGACGGTAACCGCGGTCGAGCTGCGCCTGAGAGGCGCGGTCGAGCTCAGAGCCAAAGGTCGCGAACGCCTCAAGATCACGGAACTGCGCAAGGTCGATCTTGAGCGAACCAACGACCGAACGCATCGCCTTGGTCTGCGCAGCGCCACCGACTCGTGATACCGAGTTGCCGACGTTCATTGCGGGACGTACTCCGGAGTTGAAGAGGTCGGTCTCCAAGAAGATCTGACCGTCGGTGATCGAGATCACGTTGGTGGGGATGTAAGCAGAGATGTCACCGGCCTTGGTCTCCACGATGGGAAGTGCGGTAAGTGATCCACCTCCCAGCGCATCGGAGAGCTTCGCCGCACGCTCGAGGAGGCGACTGTGAAGGTAGAAGACGTCACCGGGGTACGCCTCACGTCCTGGTGGACGACGCAGCAAGAGTGAGAGCTGGCGGTAGGCCTCGGCCTGCTTGGAGAGGTCGTCGTAGACCACTAACGCATGCTCGGAGTTCTCCATCCAGTGCTGGCCCATCGCACAACCGGCGTAGGGAGCAAGGTACTTAAAGGGCGCCGACTCCGATGCCGGCGCTGCGACGACAACGGTGTACTCCATCGCGCCATAGGACTCCAGAGTCGCGACGATCTGCGCAACCGTCGATCCCTTCTGGCCGATGGCAACGTAGATGCACTTCACACCAAGGCCACGCTGGTTGATGATCGCGTCGATCGCGATCGTCGTCTTTCCGGTCTTTCGGTCACCGATGATGAGCTCGCGCTGTCCACGACCGATCGGGGTCATCGCGTCGATCACCTTGATACCGGTCTGGAGCGGCTCGTTCACCGGTTGGCGTCCGACGATGCCCGGCGCCTGAATCTCGACGCGACGGTCCTGGACGTTGGTCAGTGGGCCCTTTCCGTCGATGGGATTACCCAGCGGGTCGACCACACGACCGAGAAGTCCATCGCCAACGGGCACCGAGAGGATGCGACCCGAGCTGCGCACAACCTGACCCTCATCGAGTCCGTCGAGGTCTCCGAGCACAACCGCTCCGATCGACTCCTCCGTCAGGTTCAACGCAAGGCCAAGCGCACCGTTCTCAAACTCGAGGAGCTCGTTCACGGCGGCGTGCGGGAGTCCGCTCACGTAGGCGATACCGTCACCAACCTCGAGAACGCGGCCGACCTGTTCGGCGGCCACCTCGGTGTTCAGACTCGTCGCATGGCGT
>CAIMWD010000086.1 GCA_903845085.1 uncultured Acidimicrobiaceae bacterium | reverse complement strand
CCACCGGTAGTAGTTCTTGTAGGAGAACTTCAGCACCCGACAGGTCACCCGGACGGGAAAGCCGTCACGAGCAAGGTCACGGACCAGCGGGTACTTCATTTTGGGGGCAGCTCCCGGGCAAAGTAGGCCGCTGCTCGACGGAGGATCTCGTTCTCTTGTTCTAAGAGTCGATTGCGCTTTTTCAGTGCTCGCATCTCCATTGCATCGTTCTCGTTGAGGCCGGGACGGACACCATCTTCAACATCCGCCTTATGGAGCCAGTTGTGCAACGTCGCCTCGGAGATGCCGAAGTCTTTGGCGATCTGATTGAGCGGAGCCTCGTGCTTTCTTGCGACAGAGATGACGTCTCGTCGAAAGTCCAAGGGGTAACGCTTTGCCATGGTCATCATCCTTTCATGAGGGTGAATCCTCATAAATTAGGTGAGACCTAGAACGTCAGCAGACCCTGCTTCACAAAAAGTTAAAGGTAGAACAAGCTTGGTCAGTGCCAATGGGCAAAAAACCTATCCTCCGACTACCAAAGTCTGAAGCCGGTTTCCGCACGATATCGATACCACCAAACGTCCTCAAAGCATTGACAAACCACCTCGACAAATTTGTAGCCGGTGATCCCGAAGCGTGGCTCTTTGCCACTTCCACTGGAACCGCTGTCTCCCCGCGTAATTTCGGGAGGGTCTGGTCAACTGCAAGAGAGGCCGCTGGACGTTCAGACCTCCATCTTCACGATCTTCGGCACACAGGACTAACTTGGGCTGCCGCTACTGGTGCCACCACAAAAGAACTGATGAGGCGAGGCGGGCAAAGTACGCCTAGAGCCGCTCTCATTTATCAACATGCAACAGAAGATCGAGACCAGTTCATTGCTGAGGCACTCGCAAAACTCGAAAAGAAGGCATCGGTCTCCTCAATTAAAAGGAAGCGAGCTGTGGGGTAGCTGATCATTTATTGATCCCCTGGGTCATATTTGGGTCACAGAGGCGGAATCTTGCTTCTTGAGCAAACATCCCAATCGGAATTCATAAGGTTGAACTGGACTTTCCTTGGAGCGGACGACGGGATTCGAACCCGCGACCCTCACCTTGGCAAGGTGATGCTCTACCACTGAGCCACGTCCGCATACTGCGGGCCTCATCGTACCAACTTCCTCGGTAGTCCGAGACCAGACAGCGGCAGCATCAGCGACCCGAGTGTCCAAATCCTCCGGTGCCGCGCTCTGTTGGATCCAGCTCCGTGACCCTCAACAGCGTTACCTGTGTGACGTCAACAACCATCAACTGTGCGATTCTGTCACCGCGGCGCACCACATAATCGCTGGTGGGATCGGTATTTACCAAGATGACTTTAATTTCTCCACGGTATCCAGAATCGATCAGACCGGGTGCGTTCAGGCAGGCGATTCCATGGTCGGCAGCGAGACCACTCCGCGAAAGCACCAATCCTGCGGTCCCCTCTGGAAGCGCAACGGCAATTGCAGTCGGAATCACGGCGCGGCCACCGCCATGGTGCAAAATCACCTCGCTCGCGGCGACGAGATCGACCGCGGCGTCACCTGGCCGGGCATAGTTCGGTGCAGGGATCTCCGGATCAAGACTGGTAAATCGCACCTCGCGCATGCTCTGACGGTAGTGCCTGGTATGTGAGCGCAAAACCTCCGGGATTAAGGATGATTAGCATCGTCGCATGCTTGCATGGATGGACCTAGAGATGACCGGGCTTGACCCCCGACGACACGTCATCGTCGAGATTGCGACATTGCTCACCAACGATGACCTCGAAATCGTCGCTGAGGGACCTGACCTTGTGATCCATGCAAGCGAGGAGGAGCTCGCCCAAATGGACGACTTTGTGACAAACATGCATACACAGTCCGGTCTTCTCGAAGAGATCCGACACTCCTCCCTTTCGCTCGCCGAAGCCGGCCGGCTGACTTTGGAGTTTCTGCAACTCCATATTCCCGAAGCCGGACGCGTTCCACTCTGTGGCAACTCCATTGGCATGGACCGCCGGTTTCTTGATCATCATCTTCCTGAGGTCGAGCATTTCCTTCACTACCGGTCGATCGATGTCTCCACCCTGAAGGAGCTGTGCAAGCGCTGGTACCCTCCGGTCTACGGCAAGGCACCCCAAAAATCAGGCAACCACCGTGCGATGGACGACATCCGGGAGAGTGTCGCCGAGCTCGCCTACTACCGCGAGGCCTTCCTTCAGATGCCTGCCCCGCGCGCTGCCCGCGACGACGCAACGGAATCAGCAACTCCCCTCTGATCGCGGGGTTCCCCTCCCGCTGTTACCGATCTGCCGCAAGGTCAACGACGACCCGACCACGCACGCCACCGGCAAGGATCGCGGGCGACAACGCCAGCAGACCCTCGAGGTCGGTCGTCTTCGCTATTGGTTCAAGGTTCTCTCCAGAGCACAGCTCCGCGAGTCGTTGCCATACAAGATGCCGATCTTCCATCGTCAGATGCACCGAGTTGATGCCCGCCAGGGTGACCCCGCGCAAGATAAAGGGATGCACCGTGAGCGAGAGATCGGCGCTGGAGGCAAGGCCATAGGCGGCGACTGTTCCGTCGGGTCGGACGGACCGTATGAGATTGACGAGCGTCGTGCCACCCACCCCATCAAGTCCAGCGCCAAAGCGCACTCGACCCAAGACCCCTGGGGAGGCGAGCGAGAGTTCGTTGCGGTCGATGACCTCATCGGCCCCCAAACCCCGCAGATACGACTCCTCCTCCGGTCGACCCGTAGAAGCAACGACACGATATCCGAGGCGCGCGGCAAGCATGACTGCAAGGGAGCCGACGCCCCCGCTCGCGCCGGTCACGACGAGTGGAAGTTCTCCCAGATCATGTGGAGCCGACCGGTTTCTTTCGAGGGCGAGCAATGACAGCATCGCTGTTACACCGGCGGTGCCAAGGATCATGGCAGTCCGGACGGTCAGTCCCTCGGGGATCGGTTCGCACCACCGCGCGGGCACCCGAGCAACCTCCGCATAACCTCCATGATGGGTCTCCCCCATCCCACAACCCGTCACTACGACGGAATCTCCTGGGTGCAGTGCGGTATCCGCGCTCTCAATTATCTCGCCGGCGAGATCGATCCCGCCGACCATCGGGAACCGACGAACGATCGGAGCACTTCCGGAGATGGCGAGTGCGTCTTTGTAGTTGAGACTGGAGTAGCGCACCCGAATAACGACCTCGCCCTCGTCGAGGTCGGTGAGGCCTATCTCCCTGATCTCTGCGCTATCTCCCTCGGGCTCTGGGACGTAAAGCGCTCGAAACTGTGGAGGTTGCGTTGGGGCATCCATCTTCGACTCCCTAGAGATCTGCGATCAGCGGTCTTAGTGCGGCTCCGATGAGCTCGAGCTGTGCAAGATCAGAGAGATCAAGCAACTGGAGATAGACACGGTCTACACCATGGGCCGCCAGTACCTCAAGCTTGCTCGCAATCTCATCGGGGGTGCCAGCAAGGCCATCCTCCCGAACCTCATCGAGCTCGCGTCCAATGGCTTTGGCGCGATGAGCCGCCTCGACTTCGTTCTCGCCGATGATTGTGGTGAGAGCGACCGACCGATGAATCGTGGTGACGTCACGTCCAATCGCTTCGCAGGCACGCTCGAGCGCGGCGAATGAGATAGCCACAATCTCTGGTGTGGGGAAGGGAAGGTTCAACTCGTCGGCAAAGCGCGCAGCCAACATTGGCGTGCGCCGTGGCCCCTTGCCTCCCACGATGATCGGAACATGGGCCTGAGTGGGTTTGGGCAGTGCGGGTGAATCCACCACCTCGTAGTGCCGCCCTGCGTAACTGAAATGCTGATCGATGGGCGTTGACCACATCCCGGTAATGATCTCGAGCTGCTCCTCCAGTCGGTCAAGGCGCTCAGAGAATGAGGCACCAAAGGGAATGCCGTAGGCAAGATGCTCACGTTCAAACCACGCCGCACCAAGTCCAAATTCGACGCGGCCACCGCTCATCTCGTCTACCTGTGCCACGGTCACCGCGAGTGGCCCAGGAAAGCGAAAGGTTGCGGCGCTCAGCAGAGTACCGAGGCGGATACGCGTGGTCTCTCGCGCTATTGCCCCGAGGGTCACCCATGCGTCGGTAGGACCTACGCCCCGCTGATAGTGATCTCCCATCGCAACGAAGTGATCGGAGCGAAAGAAACCATCAAGGCCAGCTGCCTCGGTTGCGCGTGCAAAACGCGCCTGATCTTCGTAGGAGGCACCCTGTTGGGGCTCGACAAACACTCGAATATCCATTACTCGCTCCTCATGATCGCCGTCGGGTAACCGTAGCGGCGACTTATCGGCGTAAAGACCATCACGGATCTCGCCGAGTACAAATTCCCTCTAGAACTGATAACGACGTAGTCCACCATCGACGGGGATGACCGTTCCCGTGATGTAGCGCGCACGCGGGGAGGCGAGAAAGGTCACGAGTGCGGCGACGTCCTCCGGCTGCCCGTATTCACCAACAGGTATCTCGTGTTCGGACTGCCACTTTCGATATTCCGGTGAGTAATTCCGAAGGATCTGTTCACTCATGATCCGACCCGGCGGGATTGAGTTGACGGTGATGTTGAATTTCCCCACCTCTCGAGAGAGTCCCTTCGCATAGGAGTGCATCGCCGCCTTCGCGGCAAAGGCGCCGTTGATGCCCTCGGGTTCGGATTTTCCAGTGATATTGATAATGCGCCCCCACGCATTTTCAATCATCTTGGGAAGGAGCTCCTGGGTGAGCTGGCGGTGCCGAGTGAAGTTCAGGGTGATCGCCTCCTCCCACTCCTCATCGGTGGTCTCCAGGGTGAATGCGCGTGACCCACCAGCGTTGTTCACCAAGATCTCCACCACCCCGAGTCCAGAGAGCGCCGCCTCCGCGAGCACCGTCGCGCCGTTTGGCGAAAGTGCGTCAATCTCAATAATGATGGGAGCTACGCCGCCTTTGGCGACTATCTCATTCGAGAGCTCCACCAATCGGTCACGACGCCGCGCGGAAATTGCCAGGCGCGCTCCCTCTCGGGCGAGCGCTATCGCAATACCGCGGCCAATGCCGCTGCTCGCGCCTGTCACTAGCGCAGTCCGTCCCGTGAGTTCTAACTCCATCGCCCTCTCCCCATACTCTGTGACCTCACAACGTGAGCGCCAAGTGCTGCAGTAAATTGATTTAGCCACGCCCCACGTATGGCATCGCATTGGCCATGACGGTGAGAAAGAGCACATTTGCATCAAGTGGCAGGCTCGCCATATAGACCACGGCCCGCGCAACATGCACCACATCCATTCGCGGTTCACTCATTACGAGGCCGGATGGCTGCACAATTCCCTCACTCATCCGCTCCGTAAACTCCGTTGCCGCATTTCCAATATCAATCTGACCGCAGGCAATTCCATGGGCTCGACCATCTAGCGAGGTGGCCTTCGTCAGTCCCGTCATCGCATGTTTTGTCGCGGTATAGGGCGCAGAGTTTGGTCGCGGAGTATGCGCCGAAATTGAGCCGTTGTTAATGATGCGTCCACCAGATGGCTCCTGCTGCTTCATGAGCGCAAAGGCGCGTTGCGTGCAGAGAAAGGCGCCGGTGAGGTTTGTGTCCACCACGCGCTGCCACTGCGCGTAGGTGAGCTCCTCGAGCGGTATGCCCGGAGCATTTGTGCCGGCATTGTTTATCAGAAGATCTAAGCGACCATGTCGCTCGGTAATCTGACAAAAAAGTTCATTGACTGAATCTGGATTGCCGATGTCGGCGGGAACGATCAGCGTGTTCTCTAGCAATCCGCCCTCGCGACGCGTCGCCTCCAGCGCCTCGAGGCGACGTCCGGTGAGCACGACCTGATAGCCCTCCTCTGCGAGGGCGATCGCCGTCGCCCGGCCGATTCCGCTTCCTGCCCCGGTAATGAGCGCGACGCGATCTGTAGATCCATCAATTGTCTTTGGCATCACGGTCTATCCCCTCGTTGCGGCGTCGATGCAGAAAGAAACTGCCATTTGCCTTTGCGACTATCTGACCGTCAGCACGAACCATCCCAGCGAGAAATGCCATAGATCGACCGAGTCGGTCGAGTGATGGCGTCACCTCCACCCACTGTCCCTCGCTCACACCGACCATGAAAGTTGCCTGAAGATCGACCGTAACTGCGAGCGAACCTTCGGGAAGAAGCGACTTTGCATAGTGCCCCAGCGCCGTATCCACGAGCGAGAGCAGAACCCCACCGTGCACGTTGTGCATTGTATTGAGATGATGAGGTCCCGCGAGAAGCGCGAGGCGTGGAACCTCACCGGTGTCGTTGAGATAGAGCGGCCCCACGGTCACCGCAAATGTGCTCGCCTCGTAGCGAGTGAAACCCCCGGGAATCTCCATTACCTCCACATTAGGAGCCGGGAACGGGTCGAACTAAAGCACATGTGATTCTCTGGTGGCAACGACCCGTTTCCTTTGCCATGATGGGTCGGTGAACGATACCTACACACATGGGCACCATGACTCGGTTCTGCGCAGTCATCGCTGGCGTACCGCAGAGAACTCGGCTGCCTATCTGCTTCCACGCCTCACGAAGGAAGATTCGCTGCTCGATGTGGGATGTGGCCCGGGCACGATCACACAGGACCTTGCCGCGCTCGTCGCACCGGGGGAGGTCATCGGTCTCGATTACGCCGAGAGCGTGGTCGTAGAGGCAAAGGAACTCGGAGAGGGAATCGCCAACCTCCAATTCCGCACGGGCAACGTCTATGCACTTGATTTTGCGGACGACACATTCGATGTCGTACACGCCCATCAGGTACTGCAGCATCTCACGGATCCTGTTGCTGCCCTTCGCGAGATGCGCCGCGTGCTCCGCCCCGGTGGCACCCTCGCGGTGCGTGACTGTGACTACCAGGGCTTCTTCTGGGCACCACGGTCGACAGAGCTTGACCGCTGGTTGGAGCTCTACCACGCAGTGATGTGGCGGAACGGAGCGGAACCGGACGCCGGCCGATTTCTTCCGGAGTGGGTCGCGGAGGCGGATCTCAAAGAGATCGCAGTTTCGGGAACGCTGTGGACCTTCTGCGACCCAGAGTCGCGCGAATGGTGGGGTGGCTCGTGGGAGGAGCGCGTCGTGCGCTCCGCCTTTGCCACGCAAGCGGTGGAGTACCAGCTTTCAGACGAGCACGAGCTCCAACAGCTGGCGGCTGCATGGCGCGCGTGGGTAGATTCTCCCCACGGCTCATTTGGCGTTCCCCACGTAGAGGTACTCGCCACCAAGTGACTCCCCTCACCGGGGTGCCAGCACCCCCGCGCCCTCGACGCGAGGGACTTGATCGACTCCTCACCGTTCCCAATATCCTCTCTCTCTCACGTATTGCCCTCGCTGGCCTCTACCTCTATCTACTCTTCGGTCCCGATCTGCGTGTTGCGGCTACCTTCGCACTGGCCGCCGGCGGGATCACTGACTTTCTCGACGGGTACATTGCACGCCGGTTCGATCAGGTCACGCGATTTGGTACTGCGCTTGATCCAACGGCCGATCGCCTTCTTCTCGCGAGTGCGATCAGTTCGATGATCGCCTATGGTGCGATCCCGATCTGGCTCGCCGTCGTAGTCCTCCTCCGCGAACTCTCCGTCGCGAGTGCAGTGATCTATTTGGATCGGTGTGGCGCTCCACGCCTTGAGGTTGCCTACGTCGGCAAAGTAGCTGCAGCGGGTTTCATGATCGGCTTCCCACTGTTACTCCTCGGGCACGGCGGTGGGGGTTGGACACACCCCCTCACGATCACCACCCTCTGGGCGCTTCTCCCCGCGATCGCTCTCTCCTATCTCTCCTCGCTCTCCTATCTCCGACCTGCTCATGCTGCCTTTATGGTGCGAAAGCGGGCGAACGAGGCGCCTTAATCGGTCATTTATGCCCGCTGAGCAGGAGCTTTGACTCTATTCGCGCTGGTTTCGTGGGAATCTCGCGCAAGCCCCATGAAAGAAATCCCCAAGAAATGCACCAAAAATCCCCAGTGGGAGGAGATGCTCGGTCTAAGTTGCCTCTAAGACCGAGCCACCGTGGCTTCGGATCAAAGGAGGACTCGTGAATAAAGGCGAGCTCGTAAGCACGGTTGCCGAAGAGGCAGGCGTCTCGCAGACACAGGCCGAGCAGATCATCGGCGCCCTTTTCAACGCCATCGTGGCAGCAGCACAGACAGGCGACAAGGTCGCTTGGCCGGGCTTTGGATCGTTCTCGATCAGCCAGCGTGCCGCTCGCACCGGGCGAAACCCGCAGACCGGCGAAGCGATCAAGATCGCTGCATCAAAGGCACTCCGCTTTAGCCCAGCTGCCGCTCTGAAGGCTGCGCTCAACAAGTAGGACAGCGCAACAAGTAGGGCAATTGACACGGTTGTGCCGTGTCGTTGTCGCACGATCTGTACAAAGAACCCCTTGACCGTTCTCGGTCAAGGGGTTCTTTGTATTGCGCACTCAATGCTCGGATTTAGGCCCTTGACTGCGCCGCCTCGATCAACGCAAGCACCGCTGGCGGTGTCAAAGGCTGACGAATAATTTTTGTCACACCAAAGGGTGTGAGCGCGTCGGCGACCGCGTTGATGATCGCCGCTGGTGCTGCGATGGCACCACCCTCACCCATGCCCTTGAATCCGCCCGGATTCGTCGGTGCGTGGGTCTCCAGATGGTCGTACTCGATCTCCGGCACCTCCGTTGCGGTGGGGATGAGATAGTCCAGATAGGTCGTCGTCAGTGGGTTGCCGTCGCTGTCGTAGATGAAGTCCTCATACAAGACGCCCCCGATGCCCTGGATGACGCCACCCGCGATCTGCCCCTCCACCACATTGGGATTGATAATGACACCACAGTCCTCCGAGACGATGTACCGCTCCACGCGAGTGCGGCCTGTAGCGACCTCCACCTCACATATCGCAATATGTGTCGCATTGGAGAAGGTGGATGACACATCCGTCGTAAACCGACCAAGCGCCTCCAGTCCCGGCTCCATGCCCTCGGGCACCGTCTGCTGACGAGCAGCGATAGCGGCGATCTCGGCAAACGTCTTGGTCATCGTCGGTACGCCCTTGACGCTGATGACTCCCTTTTCGATCTCGAGATCGGCGGGACTGGCTTCGAGCGCATGTGAGGCGATCTCGAGCACCTTTTCCCGAAGCTGGATGGCCGCCTTCATCGCCGAATTACCTCCGCCAATTGCATTTCGGCTTCCGCCGGTCGTACCGCCCGAGGGCGTCGCACCGGTATCGCCCAGGACGATCTGAATGTCACCGATATCGACGCCGAGGCGATCGGCGACGATCTGGCAGATAGTCGTCTCGACACTGTGACCCTGCGAGCCACTTCCGGTCGCTACCTGTACCTTTCCCGAATCGTCGATCCGTATTGAGACACCATCGCTGAGACGACGCACTGACATCCCTGAGGGTTCCACGACAACGCTGATTCCGACGCCGAGGTAACGGCCCTCCGCACGACGACGCTCCTGCTCCTTGCGAAAGTCCTCGTATCCGAGAATTGCAATGGCACGCTCAAGGGTCTCCTGCGCGGTAATGAGGTCATAGGTCTGACCACAGTCGGTCTTATGTGGAAGTTCCTCGCGATGCAAGATGTTCCTCCGGCGGATCTCGAGTGGATCTAGGCCGAGTCCCTTGGCCGCCACATCCATCATCGTCTCGCGCAGGAGGGTCTCCATCATCCATGGCCCACGGTAGGCAGCGCGAGATGAGGTGTTGGTACGCACCGCGGCGGTACGGGTACCGACGACGGGTACTCGGTAGGGTCCAGGGATCATCTTGTCGAAGTTGCCGCCACCGACGCCACCGAATGCACCCACGTCTTGGACGTGATCAACCTTCATCGCGAGCAGTTTGCCCTCGTCATCCGTGGCTACGGATACGTGCACCAATTCCCGACGTGCGTGCGGGCCAGCAGCCAGGTTCTCATATCGATCCTCAATCCACTTCACCGGTCGCCGAAGGAGCTTTGCGGCGATAGCGATGGATGTCTCCTCGCGGGTCACGGCGATCTTTTGCCCAAATGCCCCACCGACATCGCCGACCATTACACGGACGCGGTTCTGCGGAAGGCGAAGAATCTTGGCAAAGTGAGCGGCGGCCGGGTGAGGCCCCTGCGTAGAGATCCATACCGTCATCTGCTGTGAGGAGGACTGCCAGCGCGCGACAACGCCTCGCGTCTCCATCGGTGAATGTACGTAGCGATGCTGCTGCAGCGTCTCGGAGAAGACATGTGGCGCAGCGGCGAGCACCTCGTCCACTACGGAGAAGGATGCATTTGCGACCGACTCCACCAGGTTCGTCGAATCGGCATCATGTGCCATCTGCAGATCTGCGATGGAGTCTTCGAGCTCGATCACCGGCGTGAGTATCTCGTACGCAATATCGACGAGCTCCGCGGCATCCTCCGCCTCCGCCCGACTCTCCGCGACGACCATCACCACTGGCTCACCGACGTAACTCACCTGCGACACCGGCAGGATCGCGCCACGCCAGGGCTTTGGCACATCGACCTCGGCGGAGAGCTCTGCGCCCGTGAGCACACCGATCACACCCTGCGCCAATTTCGCCGCAGCGGTATCGATTCCCTTGATATTGGCCTTCGGATAGGGGCTACGTACAAAAGCAACATGGCCCATCTGTGGAAGGACCACGTCACCGACGTAATTTCCCTGACCAGAGAGAAGACGCGGATCCTCCTTGCGACGGGTGCGTGCGCCGACATAGCGCGCGGCATCGAGCCGTGAATCGTCGTGTGTCTCCACTGTGGTCACGCCAAACCTCCCGAGAAGGATCCTGATTCTGAGACTAGCGCCATCGACGACCCTGACAGGGGTGGAGTTGAGTTCACTCACGATCGGAGAGTTGTCGCACCTCGCACCGATCTCTGCCTACAGTACAAAGAGCACGATCTCCGAGCAACGCCGGCGAAAGGCAATCAGTGAAAGCAGCGGCATTTACCTATCACGCGCCCTCGAGCATTGCCGAGGCCGTCGCACTTATCGCGACGCATGGCGAAGAGGCAAAGGTCCTCGCCGGCGGGCAGAGTCTCGTCCCCATGCTCGCGCTCCGTCTCGCACGGTTTGATCATCTCGTGGACCTCAACCGGATCGATGAGCTCAACACGATTGAGGTAATAGGCGATGCACTCGTTATTGGTGCGATGACACGACAGTCACAGGTCGAAAAGAGTGACCTCGTCGCGACCTCAGTTCCGCTCCTCGCGCAGGCGGTACAAAAGATCGGTCACTTCCAAATTCGCAACCGCGGGACGATCGGTGGCTCGATTGCACACGCAGATCCCGCATCGGAGCTCCCTGCGGTTGCGCTCTGCCTTAATGCCACCATGGAACTCGCCGGCCCTCAGGGCTCCCGTGAGGTTCCCGCAGGCGATTTCTTTGTCTCGGTCTGGCAGACCGCCGCAGCGACCGATGAGATCCTCACGCGCGTTCGATTTCCCCTCGCTCCTCCCCGAAGCGGTGCGGCAATTGAGGAGTTTGCGCTGCGCACCGGCGACTTCGCTATCGCCGGCGCCGTCTCCTCCATCACACTCACTACCGATGGCCTTATCGCAGATGCCGCGATCGCCTTCATGGGCATGGGTGCGACTCCGTTGCGCGCATCCTCGGCCGAGCGCGCGCTTGTTGGTGCAACGCCAGATGAAGTTGACCTCACCGCGATCGCCAGAATTGCGGTCGAAGACACCGAACCCAGTGAAGACATTCATGCGAGTGCCGATTACCGACGCAAGATCGCGACGGGCCTCGTGGAGCGCACGCTTGTTCAAGCCCTCAAGGAGGCCAGCCGTGGATGAGATCGCCGTCGCAATTGAGGTCAATGGTTCGTCACGTCGCGCCCATGTCGAGTCCCGACTGACGCTCGCAGACTTTCTTCGGGAGGAGTGCGGCCTCACCGGCACCCATCTGGCCTGTGAACATGGAGTCTGCGGTGCCTGTACCGTGCTGCTCGATGGACAGGCCGTTCGATCGTGTCTCATCTTTGCAGTTCAAGCAGATGGGCGACAGGTGACCTCAGTTGAGGGACTGACGCCAGAGGATGGCTCCTTGAGTCCTATCCAGCAGGCATTTTGGAACAACCATGGGCTCCAGTGTGGATTCTGCACACCCGGCTTCATCGTGTCGGTTGAGGCGCTGTTGCGTGATAATCCAAATCCAACAGATGACGAGATCCGCGAGGGTCTCTCCGGAAACCTCTGTCGCTGCACCGGTTATCAGGGGATCATCAAGGCGGTACGCGAGGCTGCGGGAAACTGAGCTCACACAGCTAAAGCGACGAACTCCACAAGGGGGAGGGCAAAGAGATGCTCAGCATCGAAGACAATGATCTCCTCACGCGGACGGGGCCAACCACAGATATGGGAGCGCTCTTTCGGCGCTTCTGGCTTCCCGCACTTTTGTCCTCACAGCTTCGTGAGCCCGATGGCGTGCCTATCGAACTCACTCTTCTCAGTGAGCGCCTTGTGGCCTTTCGCGACACCTCTGGCGCCGTTGGAATAATGGATGTTCGCTGTGCTCATCGACACGCAAATTTAAAGTGGGGACGAAACGAAGCGTGCGGGCTCCGCTGTGTCTACCACGGTTGGAAGTTCGACCGCACTGGTCAGTGCACCGACCAGCCTGCCGAGCCAGAGAACTCTCGATTTAAAGATTCTGTTCGCGTAAAGGCCTACCTGGTCCATGAGGTCGGTGGCATTGTCTGGATCTACATGGGGCCAGTAGAGCTCGTCCCGGAGTTCCCGCAACTTGAATGGACCCTCTTGCCCGAGGACCACTTTCTCGCGACAAAGCGGATGCAGTTCTGTAATTACCTGCAGAATCTCGAGGGTGAGATCGATACTGCGCACGTCAATTTTCTCCATCGAAACCTTCTGGATCCCGAAGATGACGCGATACCAGTGGAGCTTTTGCCCCCTGATCTGCATGACGATGGTCTCATGGCTCCTGGCTTTCTCGCGAGGAAACGTTTTGATCTCGCAGAGACCGACTTCGGCTTCGTCGCTATGGCGAAGAGCGAATTCCCCGGCGGCGACTATTACTGGCGGATGACACCCTTCCTCGTGCCATCGTTCACGTTGATTCCCAGTGCCTACGAAGCAGCGAATACATGGACTGGTGTGGTTCCCGTCGATGATCACAACTGTGTTGGATTCACCGTGACATGGCACCATGAACGCCCGCTGAACGAACATGAGCGACTGACGGTAACGAGTGGCGCGGGCGTGCATGCGTTGGTAGACCCAGAGACCTTCATCCCAATTGCAAACAAAGACAACGACTATCTCATCGACCGAGAGTTACAGCGTACCGATAGCTTCACCGGCATCTTCGGGGTGCGCGGCGAGGACCTCCCCATGCAGGAGGACCAGGATGGCACGATCACTCAACGCCACGAGGAACACCTTGGTGTCACCGACCGCGCAATAATTGGTATGCGTCGCCTCCTGCTTGGACTTGTTAAAGACCTCGCCCGTGGGATCGAGCCGCCGCACGCCAAGCGCCCCTTGGCCTATCGAGCACGCTCGGTCGTAGCTATTGCGCCGAAAGAGGAAGACCCGGTAGAGCTCTTCGTAAAGGGACAGCCCTCCACCTTTGTGCGTGCTTCGGTTCAACCTGCGCGTTAGGTCACGTTCCTCATGACTCCAGACGACATCGATGAACCAGTCATCGAGCGGCTTGACGCTGACACAGTGTCCGGACTTCGCGATCGCCTTCTGCTCGCCACGGGATTTCGTGAACTCGTAGCGCGCGAGTCGGAGATGGATGCACTCTTTACGCTCGTCGATATTGCAATTTCTGCTCCACCCGCAGTGCCGCTTGGCGCCGCAATCGTCTGCTCAAAAGAGGAGCTGATCGATATCCGCTCGCTCATCTTCTCTGCGCATGACCTGACCCACGACAACGATCTCAAAGGTGCGGCGGAACTCCTTGATCAGGTCGCTACCCGCCTTCGGCGACCGCGCCATTAGGTTGCCTCTCTCGTCGGCACCACTCCTCTTTCCGCGCCAATGAACGCCACCTACCACGGCCACGGTCCCACCAACCGTTTACCAGCTCGCCCGTTAGTGTGAGATGCGGAGGAGCAAGCCCCACTCCCGCAACTCCGACGCGAGAAAGCCACGCTAAATGGGATCTATCGCAATCGGTGGGCGCTGAGGGACTCGAACCCCCGACCCTCTGGGTGTAAACCAGATGCTCTAACCAACTGAGCTAAGCGCCCGATCGTTGTACGACGCGGCCTGCATTGCTGCACCCGCGTCAATGCAGGGAACCAATCTAGATGAGGTTAGGGATTCTGTGTGCCCGGATAGGCGAATGGCTGCTCAGTGATGACGCCGCCGCAGGGACTGAAACTAATCGCGACTGGGATAGAGCTCGATTGATGCGGGAGAGTTACCTCCACTGAGGCGATCGTCGAACATCCAGTTCCGTTCACCGGCTCGTCGGAGTACGAGAGGACGAACTCGCCCACCGCACCCGCCTTTATGGTGAGCGTCTTCGGCGAAGTTCCGGCATGCTGCACTGTCATCGCAACAGGAGTCAGCGATCCTGCTCCCCCGCCTGCGGTCGGCGCAAAGAAACGAAGCGTCGCAAATCCGTCCAAGGTGCAGCTCACGCCAGCATGATTCGTCGCAAGTACTCGGTAATAACCGACACCAGCTGCAGTTCCCCCAAAGGAGGCGGTAACGCCAAGTAATGCGGCTTTACAGTCAGTAAGCACGACGTGATGGCTGATAGTGGTGCTGGTAGCTGGCGGGTTTTTCTTCGCTGTTCCGCAGGCACCAAGGAGCCCACCACCGACAGCGATCACCACTACGATCCCGATCGATCTGCGGACGGTGCCCGTGGTTCTCATAACCCATCTTTAGCACTGCAATTAGCCTCGTGGCGTCAGCCGATGCTGAATGCGACGATCGGCTACTCGACCGGCGGGATCGTAGTTCGCACTTGATAGGAGAGTCGTTCCTCAAGATGGTTGGTATCTATCAGGGATGAGTGACTCAAGACGTAGAGCGAGAAGAACATCACTGAGAGCGAGATGACCTCGACCGCCATACGCCCATGGGCCACCCGCAGCCGATCGCCGAAGAGAAAGACACCCATCACGATGCTCGCGACAGGGTTGACAATAAGGAGTGCACTCTGTGATGCGGCAACAGGTCCTGATTCGAGCGCATGCTGACTGATCACTAACCCAATGAGCCCGGCTATCGCGATTCCATAGGGTTCGAAGTGAGTAAAGATGACCGCGGGGCCACGTGACCAAAGGTCAGCGGCAGCCTTGATGAAGGCCGCGGTGAGTGCAAAGGCGATCGCAGCTGCGACGCCGTAACACGCGGCACGCCATGAGCGAGACCCCGTGTGAGCTACCGACCAACTAATCGCCATCGCACCTCCGCTCGCCGCGAGTAGCAGGATCCAGTCTTCAGCCCTTGGGCGGTCATTGCCACCGCGCGCCGCGCTGACAGCGAGAAAGACACCAAGACCGGCGGATGTCCCAACTGCACTCATCCAATCACGCCAGGTGAGTGTCTTTTGAAACCAAAGTCCGAGCACTATCACGAGAAAGAGGATCTCGGTGACCATGATCGGTTGAATCGTGGAGAGATTGCCGAGCGACAGTGCGAATGCCTGCAGGACAAAGCTGGTCGCCGCAAGAAAGACGCCAAGGATCCAGACCGGGCGGCGGAACACCCCTGTCATAAGCGCGCGACTCGAGGTGCCAGTAATGGTTGCCTGTTCGACACCAAGTCGCTGGAGGATCGTTGCAAAGGCATTTGCGCCCGCAGCGATGAGGGCAAGAACGATGGCCATCCCAAAGGTTAGCCGTCATTCCTAATTTTCTCGGTGACCCTACGGCGTGCTGCGCGCGCGAAATTTTGAGGCAAACGACCAGCTCAGCCGGTGCTCGCTGGTAAGTCCCTCTCGTTCTAGCGCGGCAACATGGATTGGCGATGGGTAGCCCTTGCTCTTCTCAAAGCCATATCCCGGAAGCTCTTTGGCCAACTCAGTCATGATCCGATCACGATGTACTTTTGCAAGAATTGAGGCTGCGGCAACACTGATGCAGTCGCGGTCGGCACCGGGCATCGTCACCACCTTTGTGTGGCGAGCAAAGTCCACTCGTCCATCGAGGATCACTGCATCTACGGTCGTCGAAAGTGCCGCAAATGCGCGTTCAGCCGCAAGAACCAATGCGGCACTCATCCCAAGAGAATCACATTCGCGTGAGTTGACATCTCCTACCGACCAGGCGACTACCGCCGCCTTCAGCGGCTCCTCCAACGCCTCTCGGCGCTTAGGAGAGAGCATCTTGGAATCTCTGACGCCGTCGGGCATTCTCGCCAATGCATATCCGTCCACCACCGCAATGCCCACGGTCAGCGGCCCCGCCCATGCGCCACGACCAACCTCATCGATACCGGCAACCAGTCGTGCGCCGGTATCAAAAAGGCCTCGTTCGATGCGATCAGAGGGATCACAGACGCCAGCCACCACGAGATGGGTTCCTCAACGACCATTAAATTCAGCGGTCGCCGCTCGCGACATCAACCGACGAGTGGCATCTTGTGGTGTCGATCCCTCGTGACACACGGCAACCACCTCCCGGGCAACTGGCACATCAATGCCGTGCTGTTCTGCAAGCCGCACAACGGGTCGGCAGCTACGAAAGCCCTCTGCGACCATGCGCGATCCCATGACGAGGTCCTCAATCGATCGACCGCGCCCTATCTCATAGCCCAAAGCGAAATTTCTACTTTGTGGACTGAGTGAGGTGGCGACAAGATCACCAAGACCTGCGAGCCCCGCGAACGTCTGTCGATCGCCTCCCAATGCCTCTCCCAAGCGCGATATCTCTGCAAGCGAACGCGTGATCAGTGTTGCCCTTGTGTTATCGCCAAGTCCAAGCCCGGTCGCCATACCAATAGCGATTGCCATCACATTTTTGGCAACTCCCGCGATCTCGCAACCGACGACGTCGGGGTTTGTATAGACACGGAAGGTCGGCGTACCAAAAAGCTCCTGACAGCGATCCGCTACCTCGTGTTCGTTCGCTGCAATTACTGATGCAGTGGGCTGTCCGATGAGGATTTCACGCGCCAAATTTGGTCCGGTCAGCACACCAACATGGCGGGGATGCCAACAGTCCTCGATGAGCTCACTCATGCGCAGGTTGCTTGTCTCCTCAAGACCCTTGGTAAGGCTGACCACGATCTCGACGGAGGGAGGGAGCTCGGATGAGGAGAGGAGCGAGCGCATCCCATGACTAGGAAGCGCGAGGACGACTACTTCAGCGCCCTCCAGCGCCTCGGCAATTGAAGAGGTGCAGCGTAGTTCGTCGGGCAACCGATGGTCGCCCAGATAGGTGGAGTTCGTACGTCTATCGGTAATCTCGTCCGCGACATCACCCCGCCGCGCCCACAGCGTCACCTGCCGATGTGGTGCGAGAAGTGCAGCGAACGTAGTTCCCCACGACCCGGCGCCCAGGACGGCGATCTGCTCCCTCACGCGAGCAACCCTCCGGCATCTACAGCATGGACTCTCATCACCGCCACGCTAATGGTCAGATCCACCGGGAGGTAGCTTGGACCCTCACTTGCAACCCCTCGTGTGGTACTCCATAGACTCAAACACATGCAGGCGCTCCTCGTACCGGTGAAGTCGTTCGCCACCGCGAAACAGCGGTTGGTAGGCACACTATGTGACGAGGACCGACGGCGACTCGCTCAACAGCTCGCGCGCACCGTCTTCCAGGCACGAGAGCACCTCCCACTTTTCGTAGCGTGTGACGATGACGAGGTCGCCGAATGGGCGAGCACGGAGGGTGCAGAGATCCTTTGGACCGCGCATCTGGGTCTCTCAGGTGCGGTGCGAGCCGGAGTAACCCATCTTGGACTTCGCGGCTTCGATCGTGCCATTGTGGCGCATGCTGACCTACCCTTCGCGCACTCGCTCACACATTTTGGCGAACACCAAGATGACGCAGATTCCGTCGTCTCCATCGCTCCCGACCGACGAATAGACGGGACGAATGTGATCTCAGTGCCGACTCATGCGCAATTTACCTTTGCCTATGGCCCTCGCTCCTATCGACGGCATCTCATCGAGGCGCGTGTTCGAGGTCTGAGCGTGCGCACCGTCTTTGACTGGCGTCTCGCCACCGACATCGACCTGCCCGAAGATCTGTCGCTCATGACGGATCTCATCACCATGAGAGGTATCTCGTGACGACAAATCTTCCTCGACCCGATCGAGCACTCGCTATCGCAGCCCATCCCGATGACGTGGAATTCGGCTGTGGCGGAACGCTTGCAAAGTGGGCACGTCAAGGAACCGAAATATTCCACCTCATCTGTACCGACGGATCCAAGGGCACATGGCGAGAGGAGCAAGATCCCGCGGAACTCGTTGTAATTCGACGGGCAGAACAACGTCGCGCAGCCCAGCTACTTGGCGGAACCGGCGAGGTGATATTTCTTGGCTGGCCCGATGGCGAACTCGAGTCGGGCCTCCGTCAACGCGCGCAGATCGCGAGTTGGATCCGGCAGCTGCATCCGGGGGTTGTCCTCGCACACGACCCGTGGAAGCGTTATCGGCTCCACCCCGATCACCGCAACGCGGGTTTTCTCGCGACCGATGGCATCGTTGCCGCCCGCGACCCGCTCTTTTTTCCTGAGATCAAAGTCGCCCCGCATCGTCCCGAGGAGTTACTTCTCTGGGAGGCCGACGAGGTGGACCATGTTGAAGACGTCACCGAGAGCTTTGGGGTCAAGATCGATGCCCTACTCGCGCATGAGAGTCAGTTCCACACCACCATGAACATCGGCGACGACGTCGCACTGCACGAGACGGAGCAAACACAGTTTCGCAACAAGATTGCAGAGCGTCTGGCGGCCATTGGAGCAGGAGAGGGATTTACTTACGGTGAGGGATTTAAGCGCATCTCGCGCCTCTAACTAGTTCCCGCGAGCGCTGAATATTTGATCGCACTCGAAATAGAGAGTCGCGAGAGTAGAGAAACCAAGTGAACTGATTCGGTAAATTGGAAACGACCCCGGCCAATCGGTCGGGGTCGTTTCCATAACTCTTTATTACGTTAGGCGCGCTTTGCTGGCGCCTTGCGAGCGACACGCTTCGCAACCGCCTTCTTGGCAACAACCTTCTTGG
>CAIMWD010000085.1 GCA_903845085.1 uncultured Acidimicrobiaceae bacterium | reverse complement strand
CTCTGCCGCAACAAACCAGGTCGTCCGGGGAATTCCAATTCCCCGCTCGGCGAGATGGATGCGGATCTCCTCTCGGTTGAGCAGCGTTGCTGCTGCTCGTGCGCTCGTACCTCCACGGTTTCCTCCACAGGCACCGCAGTCGAGTGCTGCGGCGTAGGGGTTGTTCTGCGAAGTGCTGCCATGACCACAGAGAACCACGAGTGGGGCGAAATTCTCTGTCAGACCCGAGGCACGGAGAACTGTCTCGAGAGAGAGCACCTGAGTCGCGATATCGCCTGCGGTCTCCTGATCGGTCAGCTCGACCCTCGTCGGGAGCGGAGGGACGAGGCGCGAATGAATAGCGCGCTTTATCCGGGTGACCAAGCGTGGTGCGATGGTGCGAAGTATGAGCAGCGGAGCGACCAGTAGACCGCCCGCCTCTGCCGAGAGAAAGGAGCTCAGCGCACTCTCGCGTACCTGGTCGCTCGCATGATGGAGTCCTCGTTCAAATGCACGACCGGCTGTCGTCCGCTCGAAGGCGGACTCTCCTGCGATATCGACGCGCTCGGAGAGCTCAAGTGTTGGGCGAACGAGGGCGGGGGAGAGGTCGATCGGAGCGGCGCCGAGTGCGTGAAAGCGCATCGGTAGGCCAAAGAATCCCGCCACACCGAGTGTCGCATAGGGCCCCAACCTCTCAAAGTGACGCCGAAGTCCCTCGGAGCGGGAATCAATGCAACAGAGGAGTTGGGCAGTCGGGGCGGCAACGACTCGGTGGACCGTTGGCCTGTTGAGCTCTTCGAGAAGTTCATCACGGAGATGGTTCTCATAGGCGCGAAGCCAGAGTGCGTGGATCTCTCTCGGGCTCCGCTCTCGCATCGCGGCAGCAAGCGCCGGGGGGAGGAGTTTCGTGAGGGACGCAGCCTGCGCAACGTCTCCGGGATCCGAGGAGCTCTGAATTGCCTCGTTGGTGGAGACAGATGCCGATCCTCTCGCAGACAGCTCATTCAAAATGGCAAGGCGGATCGCGAGAAGATCGATGAGCGTGGGCGCGCTGCGCGGGTCATGTGAGGTAGCCCACCGAGCCCGCCATTTCGCAAGGCCGCCCCAACCGGGTAGCGCAGCGAGCTGTTGTGTGAGTACGTCAACTCGCACCTCCGTACTCGCGGGCGAGTCATCGTCGAAACCAAGGTGCCCCAGGCAGAGCAAGATCGATGCAACGGGATCAGCCGGAAGCAGCGCAAGGTTGCGGCAACCCGCTCTTCCAACGAGCGCGCGTATGCCCCGGTCAGTGATGACGTTCCGCTGCCATAGTGCATAGAGTCCCAGATCCCCTTGCGAACGCTCACGAGCCGCGAGGACCTTTGCGCACCAACGAGCGATCTCACGGTTGAGCACGCGCTCTGTTGACCGATCTCGTAGAGCGATCGTATGCACGGGTGCCTCCTCCCTCTGCGCTATTTCACTATCTCCCCCCCTCTTCTCCTCGGCGAGTGCAGAGTCGAGATCCTCGTTGCAGATGCGTCCGCGCTGATAGGCGTCAGCGAGGAGCGCGATGGAGGGGTAGCCCGCGAGGGCCAGGAAGCGCTTTTGATGTGCAATCGCTCGATGAAAGCCAAGGTTACGGAGATCCCAGAGGGGATTGATTGCGATGAAGGTACCAATAGGCCAGAGGGGCGCCAGCACGCGTGCTGCAGTATCGATCTCGACCAGGAGTCGTGCGCGAGCGATGGGAGCGCCTGCCATAGTCATGCCGCCGACCCTTCGAGGTTTTGTCGGGGAGAGACTGCGGAGAGTGTCCTCAGACGACGCGGAGAGCGCGCAGCACGCCCGATAGTGATGGGTGGGGGCGATCCCATCTCCCATAACGCGAGATCAATGCTTCTGCCAAAGAGAGGGAGGTGACGCGCGCTTTCGAGGGTGAGCGATGCAGCGACGATGACCAGGAGCCACCAGGGATTGAGTAGTTCTGCGGTAGGCGGTGTAAGCGCAGAGGAGAGCCAGAGCATGAGCACGCCGGCGAGCGAACCGTAGATAACTCCAGCACCCGCCAGAACGACCAGCGCCCGCAAGGTGAAGGCGACCCGACCACGTCGATAGTTCACGGCAGACGCGCTCCGATTCGTCCTCAGTTCGTCCTCGTGCGGTGGTCGATCCATCGCACCCTCGATCGCGTAGGCAAAGAGAGTTGCAGTGAAGCCAATAAAGAAGAGGAGCGGCAGGTCGCTCGAATGTGTCAAGAATCGGAGACAGCTCGCGATGAGGAGGGTCGCCAGTGCGCCCGCTGTAGCTGCACGCAGGATCGCACCGACGGAACGTAGGGAGACGGGCGAGGTGTGACGCAAGGGGATGCGATCGATTCCAGATCCAGCGCCAAGGAACCGCGTTGCCTTGTAAATGGCATGTCCGATGAGATGTACCAACGCGACGCTCGAAAGCCCAACGGCACACTCAGCGAGCATGAAGCCCATCTGACCCATCGTCGAGAGAACCAGACTGCTCTTAATATCGGGGCTCTGCCCTATGGCGGCAGTTGCCGTGATCGCCGTCGTTACTCCTACGACGAGCGTCACTACCGTCGCTGGACGCGATGCGCTGTAGAGATCGCCGACCCGTAGGAGCAAGATGGCGCCACCGTTCACGAACCCCGCATGGAGTAGGGCAGAGACCGGTGTCGGCGCGCAGACCGTACCTGGCAGCCATCGGCCAAAGGGACCCTGTGCACTTCGCACCAGCGCGGAGAGTACGAGCGCAAGCGCGATGGGAGCCCGCCAAGCGCCGAGGCGAGAGGTGGCGTGATGTACCGCTGTCGCGTTGGTGAGATCGAGGTTACCGACGCGGACAGAGACGACGGTGAGGACGAAGATGAGTGCAAGGTCACCGAGTCGGAGTGACCGTTGCGTCCGATGTCGACTTTCCGTCACACCAGGGAGATCGGATCGATAACCAACCAGGCGGACAAAGGCACGACCGGCAACGATCCATGCCACGACAAGCCAAGAGAGCGCGAGCGAACATACGACGACCGACATCGCCCCGATGAGCACGAGCGCATGGAGATAGAACGTGAACGCATCCGGATCATTTCGCAAATAACTATGACTGTAGCGAATGCTTATGGCGCCGATTGAGGTGATGAGATCGAGCAGTGCGGTGGAGAGATGGTTGCCGACAAGTCCTCCGAGGTGGAGCCGCGGCGCGAGGCTGATCTGCAGTGTCACCGGGCCATGGATGGCGACGAGCACGGTGAGTGCGAGGGAGAACACTACCGTGATCATGCTGAAGACACCTGCGAGGCGGGCGGATCGATCACGATCCCTACGCACTATTGAGATGAGCGCTGTCGCGAGGAAAGAGGAGAGCGCGCACCCTGCGAGAAGCGTGCTCCCAAACACGCCGGTTGGTGCAGGCGTGGCGCAAAGTCCTAAACAGGCGGTCATTACTCTCACGATCTATAAATCATAGAAGATTACTTCGTGAATAATAATACGTAGTAATGAAGGTTGCAAGTTCATCGTTGGCTCTGCAGAGCGGCCACTGCACTCGCGAGAATTGGACAGACAGACACGGCAACTCGCGACGTCGCGAGGAGAGATTCAACTACATCCGCGCACGATCGTCTCCTGCCCTGATGTCACCGCTGCAGGTTGGTCGCTCTCAGACACGCCGTCTTCGCCGACGAAGCGTCGCCGACCTTTGCCTTTTAACTGGTGAGCGGTATCGGCGAGAAGGCGATCGGATGTGGTCGTGGTCGGTCAAAGGAGAGGTAGCGAAGCTGACCAACTCGGTAAGTCTCGTATCGCGCCTCCAGCTCCCCAAGGAGATTGAGCCACTCGATCGTCGTGTGCGATTGAGCGCGGTAGTAGGGGACGTAGGAGTTGAGCTGATATTGCGCTGTCGCGAGGTTGTAGAGACCAAGGGCCTTTCCGGTATCGGCGACGATGCCGTTGATGCCGAGTGAGGAGAGATAGCGAACCACCGTATTCGGCGAGGCAGTCAGGTTAAATCCCGGAGGTGGCGAGGTGCCGCCAGGCTCATCGAGCGTGGTGATGCGGAATTTTGAGAGATCAAGCTCACCTGGCAGCGTGACCGCAGAGAGCAGGTAGGAGCCTCGCGGAACGCGTGCGTTGATCTTGTTATAGAAGCGCTCTTGCGCGCGCTGCCAGCCCCAGCTCCATGAGTCAAAGAGAACCGGCTTCAGCGTCACGACCTTGGTGGCTTGGCTGGCATCAGCGGTCAGCGTGTTTGCGATCGAGGTGGGACCAACTCCGATGATCATCCACATCAGACCAATCGAGCAGAGTGCACCTCCGGTAATGCGCAGGCCTTGCATGTAGTGGCGCACCGGACCCTGCTCGTGAAGGTACAGCTGGTCGATCAGCTCCCAACCCTTTGCGATCGCGAACAAAATCATTGCAAGGGCGGTCGGAGCGCAGTAGCGACCGATGTCAGAGAGGGTGCTGCCGGGATTCGCAACGGCCTGTGAGATGACGAGTGCCAGAGTGCCAATTCCTAGGGCGATCACAAGGTCGAGGTCGGAGCGGATTACCGCAAGTCCCCGCGCACGGCGCCGTGCAATCACCACGCGAACAGCACCGCTGAGGGCAAGTGCGCCAACGAGCGCGAGATCGAGATGGTCGGTTTCGAGTATCAAGACGACCTCATGGGTGCGTTCACTCAGCGTACGGATCAGCGGGTTCGTTACCCAACTCTGCTCCGTCCAGTTACCGGGAAAGAGTGGGAAAAGCGGGGTACCCGAGGAGCGGTTCAAGGCGATCGCCCAACCGGCAAGCCCAACGATTGCGCCGAGCACAGCCCATAGGATCCGGATGACGCCCTCTCGCAGGCCCGACGATGTCATCGCAGAGACAAAGATCAACGCCACGGCCCCGAAGGTGAACTCGAGTCGCAGTGCGAAGAGGCCGGCAAAGAGGAGGCCTGCCAGAAGATAAAGCCATCCCGTCCGTTCGCCATGTCGGTGCGCACCGAGGACAAGCGCGAGTCCCAGCATGAGCGCGACGCCAGAGAAGGTTGGCGCTGAGTTTGCAAAGCCATTCATCGGATGAAAGACGACGAGCGCGACTCCCACCGAAAGCACAATGAAGATCGCCGAGCGCCGCCGCAGGGTACGCACGACGAGCGCGAGTACAAGAAGGAGGAAGAGAAACCACTCGACCCCCAAATTTGCGGCCGGCCCCACGAGCTTGGTGAGGTAGCCAAAGAGTAACTCTGCTCCGCCATAGGAGTTCAGCCGTCGCGCATTGAAGGGATCGATGAGACCGCCGGTTGCGAGTAGTCGTTGACCGAGATAGGTGTACGCGGGGCCATCATCGTTCAAATTCCATGCACCCGAAAGTGCACCACCGAGGCTGAGGAAGGCGCATCCGAGCGCGCTGAACAATGCAATGAGCGAGGGAAAAGCTGCGAGCGGCCGCCAATCCCTCCAGGCACGTCGCATGATGATGGAAAAAATGGAGAGCCCTGCGCCGATGATCTGCCAGGAGATTAAGAAGGGGAAGGAGGCGAGGTCGGCAGCGACGAACATTCCGCCGATAGCGAGGAAGAGCGCGTAGCCGATACAGATGTTGAGAACCGGATCGAGTACGACCGGATGATCAGCGAGCGCGCGAGAACGCGTCAGGAGCGCCACGGTAAGCGCTCCCCAACCCTCCGACGCGACCGCGACGAGCGCGATAACGAGGATGAATATCCCCTGTGAATCCACCCAAATGAAGCTAGTTGACGAGCGGATCAGGCTCTGAACCGGATGTATTTGGGATAGCCGTACCTCGCTTGAGGCAATTTCCCGCAAGACCAAGTCCAGTAACGAACATGAACAAAGACCCGATCTCTACCGCGTCGGTGCCGACGTCGTAGGTGAGCCAAAGGTATTCGTCAAAGAATCGACTTAGACCCCAAAGGCTCATCGCGAGCGCGGCGATGACACCACGGGTCACCCAACGGTCCTCAAGCCAACGTTCGACCAGTAGGAGGATCACAAAGATCGCGAAACACTCGAGACCCTGGATGAGCGGTACGGGGATGCGGCGGCCGGCCTGACCTGCGTAGTACATGCCAAACCACTGCGCAGTTGGTTTGCCACCGCCTGCCACCATGAACTGTGGTCCGAGCACCCGCCCTATCGCCCACGCGAGGATGATCGACGGCGCCGCCAGGTCGAGTGCAACTGACCATCGTAAAGAGGGGCAGCGTCGGTGTGCGCTCACGAGACCTACAGGGATCGCAAACGCCAACCCGCCATAAGAGGTGAGTCCACCATTCCATATCGCAAAGATCTGGCTGGGTGCGTACCGGTAGTAGCTGAAATTCGCGAGAACGTGTACCAGCCGAGCCCCAAAGATGGAGGCAACGATGATCCACACGAAGGTAACGCCGAGCCACTCATCGGCGTATCCGCGTGCGCGGAGGCGGTGAGCAAGATGGCGATAGCCGACCCAAAACGCGATCGCGAGCCCGATCCCATAGGTGTGGATCGAGAGCGGTCCGAGGTGGAAGAGGACGGGGACGGGTCTCACTGATGTCCGACCGTGCTCAGGGCGGGCTGCATTGTCACCACGGTACTCGGCGGAATCTGGCTGGAGCCCACAGGCAGCGGTAGGTGAGGTGGCGATGGGTGGGTGGCGATGGGAGAGCTCCAAGGGGAGCGGTACCGAGGCACCGGCACCCCTTGGAGCTCACACGCGTGGCGCTTGAGCTCTCATCCGTCACCAAGGTGACGGCGGTTGACTCAACCTCCATCGGAAGTCTCCGTCGTGCTCATCCAGAGTTGTCCTCCGTTGAGAGAATCGCTCCGCACGTTTGAACGCCGTCAACTTCGCTAGGAGCATCATGCGGGAAAGTGATGGTGAGGTCAAGGGGTGAACAAGAAATCCCGAACTTGTTAACAGGCAATCTTCTCTGTCCACCGTGCATCCCCAACTAACACACAGGCTTGTCCACAGCACGCCCCCTCGCGGGCAGCCTGTCGGATGCGATACGTTCGAGAGCGTCCCATGGGGGTTGGCGAGCGATCGGAGCGTGTGGGTGACGAACGAGCAGATCTTTGACAGTCCTCGAGAGCGGGTCAATGAACACCTCTCTCGATACCTCGCGACTGACGGAGAGGACGGGTACATCTGGAATGATGTCCCGACGCTGCTGCTCACCACGCGGGGACGCAGAAGCGGCCTACTTCGGCGTACCGCGTTGATCTTTGGTCGTGATAGTGATCGATATCTGCTCATCGCCTCCCGCGGTGGTGCGCCGACGCATCCACTCTGGTACGAGAACCTGCAGGTGAACCCAGAGGTCATCCTTCAGGTCAAGGGCGAGATCATCTCTGGTCTCGCGACGACGGCCACCGGAGAGGAGCGCGAACGACTATGGGCGCTGATGGCCGCGATCTGGCCCGCTTACAACTCCTATACGAAGAAGACCTCACGGGAGATTCCGCTCGTCGTCGTCGCGCCCACCAAAAGCTGAGGGCGCTACCCAGCGCATTTACTCCACAATGCATCGATAACCCATCTCACTCACACCAAAGGGCAACGCCCGCCTCGTCAACTTCCGCAGCGAACCAACTACGACACAGGAGCTAACGCACCATGGCAGAGACTGACATCCCAACCCGCACCCTCGGACGTACCGGATATGAAGCAACCGTGCTGGGTTTTGGTGCGATGGAGATCCGCGGCACCGTGCACCATCACAATGGACGGCCGATTGAGACGGACCAGGCGCGCGATATCTTGCATCAACTTCTCGATGAGGGGATCAATTACGTTGACACCTCGATCGATTATGGCGACTCGGAGGACTTCATCGGAGAGTTCATCGGAGCGAGGCGCGATGAGTTTTTTCTTGCCTCAAAGTGCGGTTGCTGGGTTGGTGAGCCGCCTGCGGGTACACCGCCAAACAAGCGTCCTCCGCATGTGTTTAGTCGCGCGAATATCACCGCTGGCGTGGAACAGAGTCTGCGTCGGCTCAGGACCGATCATCTCGATCTCATCCAGTTTCATCAGAGTCCCTCGCTCTCCGAGCTTGCTGCAGAGGACGCGGTCGGACTCTTGCGGGAGTTTCAGGAGGCGGGCAAGGTGCGCTTCATCGGCTCCTCTTCGATCCTTCCCAATATCGTGGACCATATCGACCTCGGAGTTTTCGACGTGTTGCAGATTCCCTACTCGGCGCTCGAGCGTGAGCACGAAGAGGTCATAGCCGCAGCCCACGCAGCGGGGATGGGTGTGGTGATTCGCGGTGGAGTGGCCCGTGGCGAGATGGGGAAGGCCGCGCTGTGGAACCGTTATGAAGAGGCCAACCTCGACGAGCTTGCCGATGGTGCCACGCGTGCAGAGTTCATGTTGCGCTTTACGATCAGCCACCCAGGGATGACGACGACGATCGTTGGCACCATGAATCCGGACCATCTCCGTCAGAACATCGCCAGCGTGCGCAAGGGTGCGCTTCCCGCTGATGTCTATGCAGAGGCAAAGCGTCGTCTCTCAGGGATCTAGGAGATGAGTCGCCATGGGCACGGTCGCCATGGCCGACCGTGCCCATGGCGTTCATTCTGAGAGAGGATGAGCGGTGATGAATGTCATCGAGACCACCACACTTCTCTTTGTAGGTGCCGGCGCGGTGAGCCTCGGGCTCTCAGCGCTGTTGGTCGTACGCCTCGAGCGCATTGGCGCTCGCTTTGGACTCTCCGAGGCACTTCTGGGACTTGTCGCAGCACTCGCTGCCGATGCCCCAGAGATCGCCTCTGCAGTGACTGCGATCGTCTCGCACCAACGGGGAGTCGCGATTGGAGTCCTCGTCGGCTCCAACATCTTCAATCTCGCTACGTTGCTCGGCCTAGGGGCGATCGCCTCTGGCCGTATTGCGCTGCACCGCCGAGTGGTTTTGCTCGCAGGAATGCCGGCGCTGTGGGTGGCTGTCCTTACGATGGCGCTCGAACACCAGCTCTTGGGACGCTGGCCCGTCGCGCTCTTGGTCTATCTTCCATTGATTCCCTACCTCCTTCTGTTGGAGCGGCCAGCCCTCTTCCGTTTACCGGAGCGGATGCAGCGAGCGCTAGTTGCCTCGGTGGCAGAGGAGGAGGCAGATCTCGTTGCGGCGATTCACCCGCGCAGAGCGACGCGGCTCGATCTTCTCCTCGTCATGCCACTTGCGGTTGCGGTAGTTGTCGCAAGTGTGGTGATGGAGCACGCGGCAACGCGACTCGGTGCACATGCGCACTGGTCACCTCTTCTTCTGGGTGGCGTCGTGCTCGCAGGTGTGACAAGCCTGCCCAACGCGGTCGCCGCAATCTATCTGGCACGGCATGGTCGCGGCGCAGCGGCGCTCTCTACGGCGATGCACTCCAACACGATCAATATCGCCGTTGGGCTCGTCATCCCCTCCCTAGTGCTCGGTGTGAGCGCGCAGAGTCGCGCAGGAAACCTACTGGTGATCTGGTACTTCGGGCTGACGCTCGCGGTACTCTCCGTGGCTTACCTGCGCCGCGGGATTGGTCGTCTCACCGGAGCCTGCATCCTCGCCGCCTACGGACTCTGCCTCTACCAGCTGATTACCCAGTGATCCGGCACTACACAGTGAGGCAGATCGAGTTGCTGCGCGGTGGACTAGGGCTCGTCTATATCGAGGTCGCCATCACCCTGCGCGAGTAGTTCGGCGACGTCATTGGAGAGTTCGTTGCAGAGCCTCTGGAGGAGGATGAGTCGCGCGTGCACCGTCGGTTCGCTGAGGAGGCGCTGACGATCAAAGACGTCGAAGGGCGCGAGATCGCAGAGCGTCCAATGCGCGTCGATCAGGCCACCTGGACTATCGAGCGCAAGCGCGAGGTCACCGGGGAGCGGCGGGGTGTCGCGGAGCTCTGAGAGCAGCCCCCTGGCGTGTCGCAGCGCGACGAGCGTCGTCGAAAGAAGCGATGAATCCACCCCGCTGAGATCCTCTCCGAGCACCTCAGTCTCCGCGAGGGGATAGGGGTCGTCGGGAAGCCAACGATGGATCTTGAGCCGCTGTGTACCTCGGACTAAGACGGCGAACTGTCCACTTTCGAGCTGTGAAAGGCCCTCGATATCGGCGAGTGTCGCGACCTCGTGACGCTCATCGCCGCCCCCAACCTCCGAGCCTCGCCGGATAAGCACAACGCCAAAGGATCGATCTTCCGTCATTGTCGCCATGATCATCTCGCGATAGCGCGGCTCAAAGACGCGCAGCGGGAGCGGCGCACCGGGGAAGAGCACCGTCTGTAGGGGAAACATGGCGCGTGGTCTCACCTCACCCATCGTGCCTCCACACTGCTCGTTGGCCACCTACTGGCGCCGAGCCTATCGTCTGCGGGGGGAGTGTCATAGGTGCTCCCGAGTCGCAAGAAGGAGCGGGGATGTCGAAATCGCGGACGCAGGTAGGAATAATCGGTGCAGGGCCCGCGGGACTCATGCTCTCGCACCTCCTCTCGCTGGTAGGCATCGAGTCGATCGTCATCGAGAATCGCAGCCGTGACTACGTGGAGGCTCGTGTACGCGCCGGCGTCCTCGAGAATGATACGAGAGAGCTCCTGATAGCAACAGGTCTCGGCGAGCGGATGGTCCGAGAGGGACTCGTGCATCACGGCATCGAGCTCCGGTTTGATGGTCGGGCGCATCGCATCGATCTTTCAGGCCTTACCGGTGGCCGAACCGTGACGGTCTATGGGCAACAGGAGGTCGTGAGAGATCTTGTCGATCGCCGTCTCGCCGATGGGGCGACGATCCACTATGGCGTGGAGGACGTGGTGCTCTCGGGGATGGAGAGCGACCTGCCAACGATTCAGTACCGTCACAACGGATCTGACGAGGTGCTCGTCTGTGATTACATCGCGGGCTGTGATGGGTTCCATGGGATCTCACGCGAGGCGATCCCGGAGAGTGCGCGAAAGACCTACGACTGGCACTATCCCTTCGCCTGGCTCGGGATCCTCGCGACGGTTCCTCCGTCAACCGATGAACTCATCTACGCGCGCCACGATCGGGGTTTCGCCCTCCACAGTCTGCGCTCGCCGGAGCTCTCACGGCTCTATCTGCAAGTTGACCCCAACGACGACCTCGCCAACTGGTCGGACGATCGCATCTGGTCCGAGCTGCAGGCGCGTTTTGCGACCCGCGACGGATGGCAGCTCCACGACGGGCCCATTATCGAGCGCGGCATAACACCGATGCGCAGTTTCGTGACCGACCCCATGCAGTTCGGACGACTTTTTCTCGCTGGTGATTCCGCGCACATCGTGCCTCCGACCGGCGCGAAGGGGCTGAACCTTGCGATGCATGACGTGCGCGCACTCGCGGATGCGCTCGAGCGCCACTATGGGAGCGGCGCCGATGACCTCCTCGAGGGTTACTCCGCACACTGTCTGCGTCGTGTCTGGCGAGCGCAACATTTCTCCTGGTGGATGACACAGATGCTGCATCGATTCGATACGGCCGATGGCTCCTATCGCAATGAACTCGCGCGCTCTGAGCTTGCCTATGTCACCAGCTCTGCGGCGGGTGCGACGATGCTTGCGGAGAATTATGTGGGGCTTGCAACAATCGGATAATTAGTTCATCCGCTAGCTGCACGAGTGCAGTGCCGCTCGGTTGAGATGGAGAACGGTGACCGTGGAGTTCGCAAGCGTGGTCGTGTGCGGGAGTCGCTCGAGATAGGAAAGGGCCAATTTGGCGTTTACCTCGCTCATCACAATGACGACGTCGGTAAGGCCAACGCGTGCTGCGTATCCGCAGAGATTTGTCGCGGTGAGTGGCGTCGCTACCTTTGGATAGTGTGAACGTGCGCCCATCGCTAGGCGGGTGAGATAGGACTGAACCTCGCTCGGATGCTGAAGTATCGGCCACTCCTCGCCGTTTCCGTCCCGCTTTGGCACCGTGGCATAGGCACCGAGCAGGTGGTAGGTAAAACCACCCTCGGCCTGCCACAGCATCGCCTGGTTCAGCGGCGGCGAGGGATAGGGATAGGTGAGCACGACACCGTTGGGAGTCACAGATCTGGCGATTGTCGTACCAAGGTTTGCGGGGAAGACGAGCGGCCGTTCGCTGATCGGAATCCGCGGGAAGAGCGATGCCATGATCGCGAGGAGGAGCACTCCCGCGCCAAGCGTGAGTGGCCATCGACGGATAACTGGAAGCGATCCTCGGTAAGAGATCATTCGGTCGACGCCGATCGCGACGATGATTGCGATACCGAGTTGCATGACAAAGACGAAGCGATCAGGAACGGTGCTCTTGAGAAGCGGGAGGTGAATGAGCAGCTGCTCGGGAAGTGGTATCGCCGATCCGCCGATGTGAAGGGTGGACCCGAGCGAGAGGATCCAGGCGATCACCGACCCAAGCGCGAGGATTACAACTGCGCGGTTGCGCCAGAGAAGTGCGATCGTCAACACCAATGCGACGAGGAGCGGTACCCCGATATAGCCGCCAAGTTCGTTGACGTCTTGCGTCGGGAGGTGCAAAGAGGTGGTGATCGCCGCACTAGAGAGGAGCTCCTGTGAAGTCGGCAGTAGTGTCGCCAAAACCGAGTTGTGAAATGACTGCAGATGTGCAACGGAGTACACAGCGCGGGGAATGTGCTGTGGTCCATAGATCAACTCATAGATCTGATATCCCGAGATCACCAGGAGCTCGATGAGTGCAACTACGCCACCGCGAAGGGCGTGGGCTAAACGGGGGACGATCGAGCGCCGCGCCGCAGGGAGGGCGATCAACAGCGTGATCGCGATAACGATTGCAAAATCACTGAGGAGTTCGGGGGCGATCAGCATCTCCAAACCGGCAAAGAGGCCGAGTAGCAGACCCGCTCTTATCGCAGACCAACGCTGGGAGATAAGGAGTTCATCGACGAAGAGCACCATCGGGGGGAAGAGCGCGAGGATGAGGAGGTTGATATGAGTGTTGTAACCCTCTTGGCCAATGATGTAGGGGCCAAATCCAAAGAGCAGCGCACCTATCCCCCGAGCGACCCCCGAGCGAACGTATCGTCGCAAAACAAAGAGTAACGAGGCCGCTGCGAGGAGCGGGCCCAAGCGCATGAGCAGGTTGAGCGTGGCGGCGGGGCCAAAGATTGTGGTGATCGGCGCGAGAATTATGCCGAGCAACGGGACCGAGGTATTGCTCGCGAGGTCGACTCCCGTCGGATAGTCGATGAGGTTTGTCGACCACGGATTGAGTCCGTGAGCGATCGCGTGCGGGGTATATCCGAGGAACCAGACCATCTGAGCTGGATCGCCGATACCGCCCCGCGAGAGCATCCCACGGTTCAGCGGGTTCAGGGGGTGAAAGAGTGCGACCGCAAGAAAAACGTAGAGGAGGAGGAAGAGAAGATCCGACCTGCGACGAGCAGTTACGCCATCGTGCACCGTATCGCTCATCGTGAAGATGTTAGGGGCCGACGTCAACGGGCGCCGACCCCTAACTTTCTAGAGCTCGAGTGTTGGCGGGTAGAAGACCTCGGCAAGGTCGAGCTTGCGCGAGGAGAGACCCTGCTCGTAGCTGTACTGCGTGATCGTCTCCAAGATCTCGCGATTGCCGACGACGCCG
>CAIMWD010000084.1 GCA_903845085.1 uncultured Acidimicrobiaceae bacterium | reverse complement strand
TAATTGAATTTATAAATTGAATATTGCCGCGCGCGGCGTGACGCGTGGACTTTCGACGATCCTGAGTGGAGCGAGTATGAGGACGGCCCAATCCGACGGAGCGCGGGCCCGCCTTTCCTCCTCGCCTCCGCTATCACGCTCAACTTTTCCTACCAACTTGGTCATGCGTGTTGGCTGCTCTTCCGGATGGAGTCGCTTGTATCTGCTGCCGTCTCGATTCTGTACTTTCGGTAGTATCAAGATCGCTGGCATCTTGGGCGGGCTCAACTAAAGCTGGGTGTGTGATGGACTACTTCCACCAGAGTGTTCCACGTCCGCAGGGTGCGCGACGCCTCGACTCGTCGCCATGGCAATCGCTTGATGACGCACAGCGAGCGTTGGTGACCATCGACGATGTTGAGGCCGCCTTTCCGGCCGCAATCGACCTGCACCTTGTCGACGATCCGGTCCGCGCCGCTGTGCTTGCCGGCGTCATTGACCGAGGCGGTGGTCCCGCGCTCCTGCTCATCCGCCGCGCACTCGAGCTTGATCGTGATCCCGGTCTCATGGCGCTTCCTGGAGGATTCATTGAAGCGGGGGAGGATCCGGTGACCGCAGCGCTTCGAGAGGCACACGAGGAGATTGGACTCGATCCCTCCCTCGTCAGGTTACGAGATGGTCTCGGTACCTTTGAGCGTCCGCGTACGGGAATCCCGGTCGCCTCCTATCTGGGAGTGGTTCATCCTGAAGCGACATTTGTTGCGAGCGTCGAGGAGGTTCATGAGATCTTTGAGATTCCGCTCGCTCGCCTTCTCGCGCCGCACGTCTCATGGCAGGAGGAGTGGACCTTCGATGGAGCATCGCGCACTATGAGCTTCTTCGCCGACGAGGAGCTCCTTGGCCAAAACCTTATTTGGGGCCTGACCGCAGCGATCATCGCGCGCCTCTTGGCGGGTGTTGCGCCCGCACTCGCCCGCCGCCTTCAGGGTGAGGTCAACGGCGCATAGGAGGATCGGCATTTTTGTGTTCCCCCTCGTTCCCAGCGAGCACAATGGGGGGATGGATCGTCCCCTCGCTCGCTGGCAGGAGACTGTCTGGTGGAAGATCTTTGGTACCGCGGTGTTGATCTTGTTCGCGTTGATCGCGATCTGGAGCCTCGCGATGCCGCTGCTCTCTGGTCCCGATGAGCCAACACATGTCGTTAAGGCGGCAGCGGTCGCCCGTGGTCAGTTCACCGGAGAGTGTCGGGACAACTCGGCGGACCATGCAGGCGTCTGCGCGAAGAGTTCGCCCTTTACCGAGGTCACCGTGCCCGCTTTTTACTCGCTCTTGCGTAATGGGGGCAATATTCCTGGGACCTTGATCCCGCACCACGGGGTGGAGTGCTACGCCCGACGAATTCTGATTCCGGCGAGCTGCGTGATCTATGCAAGCACGACTACCTATCAAAACTTGGTGCGTTCCGCATGGATCTACGACGGTCGTTACCCGCCGATGTACTACCTCGTCGCGGGCCTCCCGACGCTTGTCGGCGAGGGACGCTGGGTGCTCTACCTCATGCGGTTCTTCGTCGTCCTCGTCGAAGCGCTCCTGCTCGCCTCTGCAGTATTTGCGGTTATCCGTCTTACCCGCGATCGCCTCCATCTCGTTGCGATGGCGATCGCTGCGACACCGATGGTGCTCTATCTTGGCGGTGTCATCAATGCCAGCGGCATCGAGATCACCGCCGCGCTCGCCTTCTGGGTGTTGGGCTCGCTCACCGTTACGGTTGCCCACCCGCCGCGGTGGCTCTTGATCGATGCAACTATCGCCGCTCTGGTCTTTGTCTCCTCGCGCAGCCTCTCACTGTTATGGATCGCGCTGGCGATCACGGCCATAGCTGCGCTCTCGACACGGGATCAACTGGTCGCACTCATCCATCGCCGAGGTGCACAGGTAGCTGGAGTGCTCTTTGGTGTGGTCTCCGCGCTCGATCTCGTGTGGATCATCTATGAGCATGCGACCGCTGTCGACGTCGCCTCTGCGAATGCACAGGCGCTCATTCCCAGGCCCGGTACGCCAGAGTTCACTATCTTGCGGACCTCCTTCCACCACTCGATCTACTACCTACCAGGGATGATCGGCGTCTTTGGCTCCTTTGACACCTACGCACCGCGCCTCACCTTCGTGATCTGGTATCTCCTCGGTGGCGCGCTCCTCCTCCTCTCCGTGTGCTCGGTGAGTTGGCGCCGTTCACTCGTTCTTCTCGGCTGCGCCATCGGTATCGTCGCCCTACCGGTGCTGATCTCCTCCTCGCAGGCCCGCCACCTCGGCTATGTGTGGTCAGGGCGTGACACGCTTCCATTTGCTGTCGGACTTCCCATTCTCTGTGCCACGGCGCTGCGGGGCTCTCGAAGAGAGAGGCTCGTGCAGGGTGTTGTCCCGGCGGTTGTGGTTCTCACGTCGATCGGTACCTTTGGTGCCTTCTATGAGGCGCTGCGCCGGTACAGCGTGGGCGACCAGGGCCCCCAACTCTCCTTTCTCTGGCACCCCTCGTGGTCGCCACCCTTGATCGGCAACCTCGGTGTAGTCGCGTTCCTTGCCGCGGCCCTCCTCCTTGCATCGTTGCTCGTCATCATGGCCACTCGAGTGCCGCGCACCGTCGAGTCTGGGGGCGCGGATAGCAGCGAGGAATCCTTGGCGACCGTAGAGCCATACGGGGGTCAATCGTTGGGGGAGTAGCGTGAGTGCGCGCATCGCTGGGTTTTGACAACGGGTGACTCACCCGAATGAGGGAGCGAACAGGTGACACAGGTCGAAATCGGAATTGGAAAGTCCGCGCGCCGCGGCTTTGGACTCGACGAGATCTCTATCGTTCCCTCGCGGCGTACACGTGATCCCGAGGAGGTCAATATCTCCTGGCGACTTGACGCATTCGATCGTGCGCTGCCACTCATGGCGGCCCCCGCCGATTCCGTGGTCAGCCCGACGACCGCGGTAGCGATCGACCAGCTCGGCGCGATGGCCACGCTCAATCTGGAGGGTCTCTGGACGCGCTACGAGGATCCGATGCCACTGCTTCGCGAGATCGCCGGCCTCGAAGGGCCGGGTGCGACCGCGCGTATTCAGGAGATCTACCGCGCACCGATTCAGCCGGAGCTCGTTGTGCAGCGGATCGCCGATATCGCTGCGACGGGTGCGGTGACCTGTGGTGCGGTCACCCCGCAGCACGCGGCTGAGCTATCCCCCACACTCCTCGATGCCGGACTCAACGTACTGGTGATCATGGGTACGGTCGTCTCCGCCGAGCACGTAACTAAGGATGGCGAGCCGCTCAATCTCAAGAGCTTTATCCGAGAGATCGATATTCCCGTCGTAGTAGGTGGATGTGCCTCCTTTCAGGCAGCGCTTCATCTGATGCGCACCGGCGCGGTTGGCGTGCTGGTCGGCGTGGGTGCAGGCCGTTCAACCAAGACCAGGTCGGTGCTCGGAATCGGTGCACCACAGGCCACGGCGATCGCCGATGCTGCCGGCGCACGGAGTCAGCATCTCGAGGAGACCGGCGTCTATGTACAGGTGATCAGCCAGGGTAACTGTGCCACCGGTGGCGACATTGCGAAGGCGATCGCCTGTGGAGCCGATGCGGCGATGATGGGCGCGCCCCTCGCGCGCGCGTTCGAGGCCCCCGGAGCCGGCGTGCACTTTGGCCCCGACGCCTCACATCAACAGATCCCTCGCGGGCTCCCGATCCGGGTAGACCAGCATGCCTCGCTCGAGGAGATCCTTCTCGGACCCTCACGCTTTGCCGATGGCTCTACCAACTTTGCCGGTACGATCCGGAACACTCTGGCGCTTTGCGGATACGCCTCGGTTCGCGAGTTTCACAAGGCAGAGATCGTGCTCGGCCAAGGGGTGCACGCCTAGGTGGCAGGCGCTCAGGTTGATGATCGCGCGGCAGTGGGGGCGACAGCTGGCGCACGACTGGCCAGATGGTGCTGCGTCGACCATCGCCGCGACCTTCTGGCCCTCCTCTTTCTCACCCTGCTCGCCGCGCTCTATCTCTCGCCCGCGCTGACGAGTGGACTGAGCTTTGGTCCCTCTGACCTTGGGCGCGGCCTCTCGGTGCTCACCCGAGCGCCTCACCAGCTCACTCATAACGTTATAAACGGTGACATCATCGATCAGAGTGTCGCTTGGAACACACTGAATTACACGCTCATTCATCACGGACAGTTCCCGCTCTGGAATGTCTATGCGGGCAATGGTCTCCCACAGTTTCTGAATTTTGAGTCCGCAGTGCTCGCCCTGCCCAGTCTCGTGGGCTACCTCTTCCCGCTCTCGCTCTCGTTTACGGTGACGATCGCGATGAAGCTTCTCATCGCCGGCTACGGAACCCTGTGGTGCCTCCGTCTTCTGCGACTTCGTGTGGTTCCAGCGACTCTAGGCGCGCTCACCTTCATGCTCTCGGGAGCGTTTTCCAACTGGCTCGGCTGGTCGATTAGCGGGGTCATCTGCTGGATGGGGTTTCTCCTCGCCGGGATCATCCTCTGCTATCGAACCGAGACCCGTCGACTCGGAGTCGTTGTGCTGGCACCTTCGGTTGCCTTTTGTATCTTCGGTGGCTTTCCGGAGGGCTACATACTCGTGGCGCTCACCCTCCTCCTTCTCCTTGCGCTGATCGCGCTCTCGCTGTTGATGACGCGCCGAGGACTCGACCTGCGTGGAATCGTGGCGACAATGATCGCCGCGCTCCTCGGACTTGCGCTCTCTTCGCCACTCTGGTTCCCGGGGCTCACTCTTGTGCGCCAGTCGATCCGTGCGAACACCGATGCGGTAGCGGGTATCCCGATACACGGGATCCTGCTCGCACTTGCGCAGGGCTATGACGGGCTGCCGACCGCAGGAAGCTCCTTCTTCTTGGGTCGCACCAACTACTTCGAGTCGGCCGCCTACCTCGGCGTTATCGCGCTGGTGCTTGCGATACTCGCCACGCTCGTGCATCTTCGCGGGAGGGGTCGCACGGCAGCGGTGGTGCGTGCGCTCGCGCTGACCTCGATCGCGGAGCTCCTCGTGATCTATCAGTTTGGTTCGCACGATCCGATACAGAGGTTGGTGCGTGACGTTGGCCTCGGCGCGATCGCGACACACCGACTGCTGCCCGTATTGGCCTTTACCGTGGCCCTCCTCGTCGCCTATGGCCTCGATTGGCTGATCGGAAGTCTGCGACGAGGGTCCCTCGATCGAGCGCTGCTCGCTGGCGTCGCGCTCGTGGGAGTGGTGCTCGCGTTGATGTGGGTCACGCCCTCACAGGGCGTGGGGAGCTGTGTGCCGAACTCCGTCGACTTTGGCGCCTCACCCAGCTGTATCGCGATTCGGCGTGCGAGTCTTGTTGGGCCAAGTGCGGTCTGGTTCGTGCTCCTCCTGATCGCGGTCGGCGCGCCCGTGCTCTCGCGGCGCGTGCACGCCACCCGAACAACGCCGATCATCGTGGCGCTCCTTGTGCTCACCCAGGCCGGCACACTTTTGTTTGCGGGGGCCACGATTAACACTTTTTCGCGCACCAACTACCCGGCCACGACGGCGGTTACCACACTGGGACGAATTACCGATGGAGCGCTCGTTGCCCAAGATGGTGGCAACGCGACCTGTCCGGTGGCTGCCACCGTCGCCTGTGGACTGCGTGCGCCAACCGGGATCGATCTCTATCCCAATATCAATGTGGGTTATGGCATCGACGAGCTCGGACTCCATGATCCAATAATTCCCAAGGCGACCTTCGCTGACTGGCCGATTCCCAACGCTGGCCAGCTGCAGCCGGGGACGAACCTCTTCAATCCCGATGTCAACAGTCTCGCCCTCGCACGTGCATACGGCGTTGCCTATCTCCTTGTTCCCGCCGGCGTCACTCCACCGGCGGGCCTTGTGCGCATCACCTCGCTTATCAACGATGGCATCACGATTGCGCTCTATCGGGTTCCCGGCGCGGCGCTCGTCAGCTCGACTGCCGGCGCGGTGGTTGCAAAGATCACCCGGGTGGGCGATGCACACCTCACCATCAAGCTCGTCGGCAGGGGTGCAACGACGCTCGTCGCACATCTCACCGACGTCCCGGGCTGGCACCTCTCCCTTCCCGGCGCGACGCTGCACCGTGGACCGACCAACGATCTGGTGATTCAGGTTCCAGCGAGCGCGCTGCGAAGCGGCGGGGCGACGCTCACGATCTCCTATCTGCCACGTGACCTCCTGCTCGGAGGGATCGCCGCGTTACTGGCGCTCGTCGTCGTGCTTGCGCTGGTTGTGCAGATGCTGCTTTTGCTCCGTAAAAGTAGGAACTCCAGCCCCGAGGGAGCCAGCTGAGTTGGTAGCGTAAGAAGGTGATTCACACCTTCGATACCGTCGTTGTCGTTGACTTTGGCGCGCAATATGCACAGTTGATCGCTCGGCGGGTCCGTGAGGCGGAGGTCTACTCGGTCATCGTCTCGCACCAAGCGAGCGCAGCGGAGATCGCAGCACACCAACCAAAGGCGATCATCCTCTCGGGAGGACCTGCCTCTGTCTACGCGGACGTTGCCCCCCGACTCGATCCCGCGGTCTACGAACTCGGCATTCCGATCCTTGGCATCTGTTACGGCGCACAGCTCCTCACGCTCCAGCTCGGTGGTGATGTTGGCCGCACGGGTGTGGGGGAGTATGGACGCACGGCCCTGTCACCACTGACCGCTTCGATAACCATGGCCGGATGGGAGGAGGGCCACAGCGTCTGGATGAGCCACGGCGACTCTATTCAGACGCCACCTCCCGGATTTACCCTCTGCGCGTCCACCGCACACTCTCCGGTCGCAGTCCTTGAAGACCTCGACCGCAAGATCGTGGGTGTGCAGTTTCATCCTGAGGTTGGGCACACCGACGATGGCCAAGGTGTCATCCGGCGCTTTCTCTTCGAGGTTGCTGGCGTGACGCCAAACTGGACGAGAAGTTCCGTTATCGATGCCCAGGTTGCTGCGATTCGGGAGCAGGTCGGCACGCGTCGGGTGCTCTGCGCACTCTCTGGGGGTGTCGACTCTGCCGTGGCAGCAGCGCTCGTGCATCGTGCGGTCGGCGACCAGCTCACCTGTGTCTATGTCGACACGGGTCTGATGCGAAAGGGCGAATCGGCCCAGATCGAGGCGACCTTCCGCGCGCAGTTTGCCATCGATCTCATCCATATCGAGGCTGCAGATCGCTTCTATGTCGCACTTGCGGGCATCACCGAGCCAGAGTCGAAGCGCAAGATCATCGGTGAACTCTTTATCAGGATCTTCGAGGAGGTCGCTGCCAAGCTCACAGAGGTTGACTTCCTCGCCCAAGGCACCCTCTATCCGGACGTCATCGAGTCGGGGACGAAGGATGCGGCGACGATTAAGTCGCATCACAACGTCGGCGGACTTCCCGAGGACATGCAGTTCGTTCTGGTTGAACCACTCCGACTCCTCTTTAAGGATGAGGTGCGCCAGATCGGTGCCGACCTTGGGCTCCCGGCCGCGATGGTCTGGCGACAGCCATTCCCTGGACCTGGCCTTGGCGTTCGCATCGTCGGAGAGGTGACAAGGGAGCGAGCGGAGATTCTACGGGCAGCGGATGCAATCGTCCTCGAAGAGGTCGCCAACTTTGGCCTCGACAGAGAGCTGTGGCAGTACTTCGCGGTGCTACCCGCGGTTCGCTCCGTGGGAGTGATGGGTGATGAGCGAACCTACGCCTACCCGATCATTGTCCGCGCGGTCACGAGCGACGATGCAATGACCGCAGACTGGGCACGTCTGCCCTATGAACTGTTGGAGCGACTCTCCACCCGCATCATCAATGAGGTTGACGGGGTGAATCGAGTGGCCTACGACATCACCTCGAAGCCGCCCGGCACGATCGAGTGGGAGTGACCGACCGGGAGCTCTTTGGCGACGACACTCCTGATCCAACTCATCTGAGTGTTGCTGGGGCGCATGACCTGCTCACCCATGATCTCAATGAGCGCCAACGCGAGGCGGTCCTCTATGACCGGGGACCCCTCGTCGTCGTGGCGGGGGCAGGATCGGGGAAGACCCGTGTGCTTACGCGACGGATCGCACGCATCATCGCCGACGGCGTCTCTCCGATGCAGATTCTTGCCATTACCTTCACCAACAAGGCGGCAAATGAGATGCGTGGGCGTGTCGTAGAGCTCATCGGCGATGTAGCTGAGCGGATGTGGATCTCGACCTTCCACAGCGCATGCGTCAGGATCTTGCGTGCCGAGGCGGAGGCGATCGGTTTTCGCTCTGGCTTTTCGATCTACGACGACCAAGATTCACGGCGCCTGATAACCCACGTCCTTGAGGACCTCAATATCGACGCGAAGCGATTTCCGCCGCGGGCGGTTGCGGGAGCGATCAGTGCAGCAAAGAACGAGATGCTCGATGCCGCCGCCTATACAGCTCGGGCGTACACCATCTACGAGCAGAAGATCGCAGAGGTCTTCACCCTCTATGGTGAGCGGCTTCGTGCGGCGAACGCGATGGATTTTGATGACCTTCTTTTGCAGACGGTGCGGCTTTTTCGGACGCACCCCGAGATACTCGCGCGCTACCAGGATCGATTTCTGCACCTGCTGGTAGACGAATATCAAGACACCAACTTCGCCCAGAATGAGATCGTGACAATGATCGGAGCGAAGCACCGAAATGTCTGTGTCGTCGGTGACTCGGATCAGTCGATCTACCGCTTTCGCGGCGCAGAGGTGCGCAACCTCCTCGATTTTGAGGTGGCCTTCCCGGAGGTCCACACCGTCGTGCTCGATCAGAACTATCGCTCCACGCAGCACATACTGGACGCAGCGAACGCGGTGATCGGCAACAACATGATGCGCCAGGAGAAGGCGCTATGGAGCGCCCTCGGGGAGGGGCATCGCATCACCCATCTCCGCGCCGGCGACGAGCGTGAGGAGGCTGCGTTCATCGCTGGTGAGGCGATCCGACTCGCCGCCACGGAGGGGATCTCCTTTGGCGAGATGGCGGTGCTGTATCGCACAAATGGGCAGTCCCGTGCGATCGAGCAGGCGCTCGCCGATCGTGCGATCGCCTGTGCGATCGTCGGTGGCACGCGCTTTTACGATCGCAGAGAGGTGCGAGACCTGCTCGCCTATGCGCGACTCGTAGCGAATGGTGATGACGAGGTCTCCCTTCGCCGAGTGATCAATGTGCCACTGCGTGGCATTGGGAAGACGACGGTCGATCGACTCGTCGCCTATGCACACCAAGAGCGCACCTCCTTCGCCTATGCGCTGCGTCACGCCACCGACGGCGGGGTCTCCGGTCGTTCACTACGCGGCATCGAGAGTTTTGTCACGCTGTGCGACTCGCTTGGCGACCTCGCACACCTCCCACCAGCCGAGATCTTGCGCCAGACCCTCTATGAGACCGGTTACCAGGAGACGCTCGAGGCGGAGATTGCCATCGGCGGCGCGGGACTTGTCGAAGCAGAGGGACGACTCGCCAATGTCGAGGAGCTCGTCACGGTCGCCGAGAGTTATGAGGATCTCGAAAGTTTCCTCGCCACCACGGCCCTCGTCGCGGCGGTCGATGATCTCGACACGACAACCGGCCGAGTCACGCTCATGACGCTGCACGCGGTAAAGGGGCTGGAGTTCCGCGTGGTCTTTCTCACCGGTATGGAGGAGGGGATCTTCCCGCACGAACGTTCGCTCGGTGAGCCCGATGACCTCGAGGAGGAGCGACGGCTCTGCTACGTCGGACTGACGCGGGCCCGTGAGCGCCTCTATCTCACCGAGACGTGGTCGCGGACGATCTTTGGTCAGACCAAGGAGTCGATCTCGAGCCGTTTTCTCCGTGAGATCCCATCGGAGCTGATCGAAGATCGTTCACCGCCCCTCGCTTCACGGAGCTCGTTGTCGCGTAACGAGGACCTTCCGGCCTTCGTACGCAGCGGTCCCTCCTTTGGTGCGGGTACCGGTCACGCACGACCCTCTGGCCTTGCGAGCTCAGGCGCACATCTGCTGGGTCTCGAGCCCGGCGAGCGGGTAGTGCACGGACGATGGGGAGAGGGAACTGTTCTCCGCGTCAGCGGCGAGGGAGAGCGGCTGGAGGCGATCATCGCCTTTCCCCGGCAGGGAGAGAAGAAGTTCCTCCTCGCGCTCACTCCCCTGAAGCGCGCCTAAGAACCCGGTGGAGTGAGGGGTGAGCCGCCAAGGTGTGGCGAGATTCCGGCTGATCGATGAGCGTCTTGCGTCGGAGTTGGGGTGTTACGGGACGACGCCGCGAATGTTCGGCGCATTACTCACCGGATGAGGGCGTCGGACGAAACTAATCGGTGCGACCCCCGGGATACGAACGAAGCGGTCGTTGAACCATGTGGAGAGTGCGGGGGTGAAGGGCACGCGGAAGGCATTTTTTCCCGCAAAGACCGCATACTGAGCCTTTGAAAAGATCGCCCTCCACTCGGCGACGAGCACCGCGTTCTTTGGCTCGGTTCGATTGCGTCGTGGCGGGTAGGCGGGTGCGATCGCGAGCCAGGTCCCGGTGGAGTCCACCATCGCTGGACAGTTCGAAGAGAGATCGACGCGGTTTGCGATCACCAGCAGGCTGGAGGCCTCGGAGACGACACAGGCACCCTTTGGAATCGCACTATCGATGCTGCGTCCAGGATCCCCATAGTGTGCGAGAACTGGCTCCTCGAGGGTGACCTGCGCACGTACGACGATGCTCGCTCCAACCACGATGAAGATCACTGAGGCGAGGGCCACGCAGAGACGCATCGTCTGGCGCTGGCGCGTCTGGGATCGAGCGGACTCGGGAGTGCCTGCGTGAAACAAGTCGCCGGTCACGCAGCCCACGCTGAGAATCGACATCGCCGCAGCGAGAAGGTCGTAATGAACGTAGAACTGCCGGGGAAGAAGCACCATCCCAAAGCTTGCGAGGGCGGCGAGGAGGGCAAACCAGGTCATGGGCGTGACACGCCGTCGGAGGGTCAGCCAGATGGTGCCACCAAAGGTGACCAGCACGAGCAAGATCCCAGCGACTACTGGCCATATCGAGTGAGGGCCAAGTGGCAGTGTGTGGCCATTTGCTACCTGCGTGAGGCCGACGAGCGAATCGAACCGGGTCACAAATGGCACTGCAGCTGCGGTCGAGCGAGCCAGCTGTGCGATGAAGATGTCGTGAATAAACGCGTGCGGCGCTGCCAGAAAGAAGGGAAGTGAGGGCAGACCAAAGCCGATGAGGGCGCCCGTGGCGAGTGGCCGAAGCCGGTCACGGTATCGCGCGAGCAAGACGATGCCAAATGCGAGCGCAACTGAGGCGGCGAAGAGTTTGATGGTGCCGGCAAAGCCGAGCGCTATGCCAGCAGCGAGGAGTCGTCTGTTTGAGGCGAACACGCCGTTCTCAAAGGCGAGTGCAATCGCGAGGAGGCAAAAGAGGAGCAGGTAGGGCTCCAGCATGAGCGTGCGATCCGAGAGCACTGCAGGCGGATAGATCGCCAAAAGGGTGCCGGCGAGGAGCGCCGCGAGCAGCGCGCGTCGGCGAAGAATCCAGACCAGCAAAAGCGCATTTGCTCCGGTGACGACGCCCGTCAGTACCCGAGCGATGGCGAGACCGAGGCGTGAATCTCCTGCGCCGGTGAGTGCTGCAATCGGAGAGAGGAGGAGGGTGATGCCCGGTGGCTGGACTAAGGTGAAGGCGCGGTAGGGGAGTTGGCCAGCCACGAGATGCATCGCCGAGGCGTAGTACACACCGTCGTCGTACTCCGTGAGGCCATAGAGCATGTGGCCGACGCTGAGATCATGAAAGACAATTCCCGCGCCGAGTGCAAAGACAAAGAGTGAGATGGCAACGAGTCCGACCGTTCGCCCATCAGGGTGGCGCCAGCTTGCCTCCGCGCGCAGAGCGCGACCCTCGGGGGCCCTTGCGGCGTCAGGAAGAGGAGGTCGCGTCACCTCGGAGATGGTAGTGGGGGAGATGGCCGTGAGAGCGGTGTGGATCGTTTGCCTTACTTTACCGGTGTTCTCATGGGCGGTGAGGCGGGAAGTTCACCAAGGATTTACCGAAACGGCGGGAGCGAGGGCGTCGTCACTGTCTAAGGTGAGAGGACGCGTTGTGCGGACAAGGAGGCCGGTCTCCGGTGGATCTCTTCGAATATCAGGGTAAGCAGTACTTTTCCAAGTACGGCATCCCCGTCTCTCTTGGCGATATCGCCGATACCGTCGACGAGGCCGTGGCCGTCGCCGACCGTATCGGTTACCCCGTCGTCGTGAAGGCGCAGGTACAGGTCGGTGGTCGTGGCAAGGCAGGTGGTGTCAAGCTTGCGAGCAATCACGAGGAGGCACGCCTTCACGCCACGAATATCCTCGGACTCGATATCAAGGGGCACGTCGTCCATCGCCTCTGGATCGAGCACGCGAGCGAGATCTCCCGTGAGTACTACGCAAGCTTTACCCTCGATCGTGGGGCGAAGGCGCACCTGTGCATGCTGAGCGCCAAAGGTGGCGTTGACATCGAGCAGGTCGTTGAGGAGGATCCGGAGGCGATCGCTCGGCTCTACATCAATCCACTCGATGGAGTTGCGAGGGCGGATCTGGAGCGTCTCGTCGTAGAGGCTGCGATCGACGAGGAGGCCCGTGCGGGTACCGTCGAGATCCTCGAGAGGCTCTACACCTGTTACATCGAGGGCGACGCAGATCTCGTCGAGATCAACCCCCTCATCCTCACCCCGGAGGGCAAGGTGCACGCGCTTGACGCCAAGGTCACCCTTGATGACGACGCGGCCTTCCGTCACCCTGAATGGGAGGAGTTTGCTCTCAGTCAAGAGGGCGATCCACGCGAGATCATGGCCCGCGAAAAGGGACTGAACTACGTGGGGCTCGAGGGCTCGGTGGGGATCATCGCCAACGGCGCTGGCCTTGCAATGAGCACACTTGACGTCGTGAATCAGGTCGGTGGCTCCGCAGCCAACTTCCTCGACTGTGGAGGTGGCGCCGATGCCGACCTCCTTGCCGATGCACTTGAGGTGATCAACTCTGATGCTGCGGTCAAAGCGATTCTGATCAATATCTTTGGCGGCATCGTGCGCTGCGACGAGGTTGCCAAGGGCGTTCTCATCGCCATCGATCGCGTAGGCCTTACAACGCCCATCGTGATCCGCCTCGACGGCACCAACGCACCATTGGCGCGCGAGATCCTTGCGCCCCATCTTTCCGATCGCATCATCATGGAGACGACGATGATCGGCGCGGCACGTCGCGCCGCCGAGATTGCCAACGAGAGGTCCAAGTGAGCATCTTTATCGACGAGAACACAAAGGTCATCGTCCAGGGGCTGACCGGAAGTCAGGGGCGCTTTCACGGCCTTCGTAACCGCGACTACGGCACCAAGGTCGTCGGCGGTGTGACGCCGGGTAAGGGCGGCGAGAGTGTCGATGGAATTCCTGTATTCGACACCGTCGCTGAGGCGGTCGCCGCGACGGGAGCGACGGCGAGTTTTGTCGCGGTGCCCCCCCGCGCCGCGGCGGCAGCGATCTTGCAGGCCGCAGAGGCCGGCATCGCACTCATTGTCTGCATCACCGAGCACATTCCAGCAAAGGACGAGGCAGTCGTCTATGCGCGACTCAAGCGCGACTTTCCTGGGACGCGTCTCCTTGGTCCAAACTGCCCAGGGCTCATCTCCCCTGGAAAGTGCAATATTGGCATCACCGCGGGCGAGATTGCCCTCGCCGGCGGGCCCGTGGGTATCGTGAGTCGCTCGGGCACCCTCACCTATCAGGCGCTCCACGAGCTCTCCCAGCAGGGCGTTGGCCAGACGACCTGCGTGGGTATCGGTGGCGACCCGGTTCCAGGTACCAACTTCATCGATGTACTCGAGGCCTTTGAGGCCGACCCAGAGACCCGTGCGGTCATCATGATCGGCGAGATCGGCGGTGCGGAGGAGGAGCGTGCGGCGGAGTACATCCGCGACCACATGACCAAGCCCGTCGTCGCCTACATCGCCGGTGTAACGGCGCCTCCCGGACGTAAGATGGGTCACGCGGGTGCGATCGTCTCTGGTTCGCAGGGAACCGCGCAGGCGAAGATGGATGCACTTGCTGCGGCAGGTGTCATCGTGGCAAAGAACCCGACAGAGGCTGGCGAAAAGATGGTCGAGGTCGTTCGCGGACTTCCTTAGTCCGTGGCGGGTGCGAAGACAGTGCAAATTCGACCACTTACAGAGAGCGATGCCGCCGCCTGTGTGGAGGTGGCACGCTCGATACCGGCTTGGTTTAGCTACCCTGGCGCGCTGGAGATTATTGGCGAGTCGGCCTCGACGCAGCGCGGCTTCGTAGCGGTCGAGCATGATGAGGTCTGTGGGTTTGTCACGCTCCGTCCCGCCCTTCCCGACTACCCCCAGTTCTCCGAGACAGTGGAGATCACCTATCTCGCCGTGGCGGGGGATCGCCGTCGCAGCGGTATCGGGCAACAGCTCCTGCGCGCAGCGGCACGCCTCGGTCTCGCGCAGGGCGCGCGTGCACTCTGCCTTCTTACGCTTGGACCCTCCTCGCAGAGTCCTGACTACGCCGAGACCGTCGCCTTCTATCGGTCGCAGGGACTGTGGTGCACGAAGGAGCTCCGAATTAGCGAGTGGGGCGGAGCGACCGCACTGGTGATGAGCGCACCTATTGAGGTACTCACCGGCGGTTAGGTGCCCGCGTCCTACACTCGACGCATGGACGAGCTCGAACGCGTCGACCCCTCGCTCTTCCAGCTCATCCGCGCCGAGCTGGCGCGCGAGCGTGGCGTGTTGGACATGGTGGCGAGCGAGAACATCGCACCGATCGCGGTGTTGGAGGCACAGGGCTCGATACTGACGAATAAGTATGCAGATGGTTACCCCGAAGCTCGGCTCTATGACGGCTGTGAGGTCATCGACGAGATCGAGCTGCTCGCTATCGACCGCGCAAAGGAGCTCTTTGGCGCTGGACACGCAAATGTGCAGCCATATTCGGGGACGAGTGCCAACGCCGCAGCACTGCGCGCATTCGCGCAGCCCGGTGACGCCATACTCGGCTTCGCCTTCGATCAGGGAGGACATCCCTCCCAATATGACAGCGCGACGCCGGCGGGACACCTCTACGAAGGGCACTCCTATGGTGTCGATCGGGCGACAGGACTGCTCGACTTTGAGCAGATCCGTGAGATCGCCCTCCGGGTTCGTCCCCGGGTGATCTTTGCCGGCGGGTCGTGTTATCCGCGTGCGATCCCCTTCGTGAGATTTCGTGAGATCTGCGACGAGGTGGGTGCCTACCTCGTCGCAGATATCGCCCATCTCGCAGGGCTCATCGCCGCAGGCCGCCACGAAAGTCCCGTTGAGCTCGCCGATGCCTGTACCCTCACCGTGCATAAGACGCTGGGTGGTGCGCGAGGAGGCATGATCCTCTCGCGTGCGATGCACGCCGAGGTCATAGATGCTGCCGTCTTTCCGGGATCGCAGGGGGGTCCGATTACGGCATCTTTTGCGGCAAAGGCGGTCACGTTACATCTGTGCGCAACTCCGGAGTTCAAAGAGCGGATCGACCGCACACTTACGGGAGCGCGCATCCTCGCGCATCACTTCGCCGCGGCGGAGAGGGACACGCGACTTCACCTCGTCGCTGGCGGCACGGATACCCACCTCTTCGCGCTCGACACCTTCGACGCCGGTCTTACCGGTCAGCACGCACTGAGCTGGTGTCACTTCCTCGGCGTGATGGGCAACGCGATGACGATTCCCTTTGATCGCGCCACACCTCCCGATTGCTCGGGGCTCCGTTTGGGTACCGCTGCGCTGGCAACACGTGGGTTTCGCGATGCGGACTTTGCTGAGCTCGCCGATGTTCTCGTGACACGTTTTATCGATCCCTCGGGACCGACGCTCCTTGCACTTCGTGAGCGCACCCGTGAGCTCGCGCGCCGCTTTCCGATCTACCCCGATCTTGTGCTCTAGCGGTCGCGCGCGAATCAACTCACCGGGTTTCTGACCCTCGTCGCACCGGATAGGTGAGAGGTCGTGCTGCTAGCGTGCACCTGTGCGAATTGCTGCTCTAGCCTCGGGAACCGGCACGATCCTTGAGGCACTGATCGCCGAAGATCTTCCGATTGCGCTGGTCGTCGTTGACCGTGCCTGCGCGGCGATAGAGATCGCGAGGGCGGCGGGAATCGAGGTCGCTGAGCACATCCGCACCGACTACCGCGCGACCTTCGACCGAGAGGCCTACAGCGATGAGCTGCTCGCGCTCCTGCGTGCTCATTCCATCGACCTCATCGTGATGGCAGGGTTCGGCACCATTGTGGGCCGTGCAGTGCACACCGGTTATGAGGGTCGGATCTTAAACACGCACCCTGCGCTACTTCCCTCCTTCAAGGGATGGCACGCGGTCGAGGACGCTCTCTCTGCGGGGGTAAAGATCACCGGCTGCACGGTGCATGTCGCGACGCTCGAGGTCGACGAGGGACTCATTCTCGCGCAGGAGCCCGTTGTCGTGCTTCCCGGCGACACCAAGGATCAGTTGCACGAGAGGATTAAAGCGGTAGAGCGTCGGCTCTATCCGGCCACCGTTCGACGCGTGATTTCACAACTAGAGAATGGAGAACCCCTGTCATGAGAGCACTGCTCTCGGTCTATGACAAGACCGGACTGATCGAATTCGCCTCTGGCCTCGCCGGGCTTGGAGTGGAGATCATCTCCTCAGGGGGAACCTCACAGACTCTCGCTGATGCGGGCATCACACATCTCGAAGTCGCGAGCGTCACGGGGGCACCGGAGATGCTCGGCGGTCGCGTGAAGACGTTGCACCCAAAGATTCACGGCGGCATCCTCGCCGACCGATCTAAGGCAGCACACCTCGAGGATGTTGCTGCCCAGGGGATCGATCTGATCGACCTTGTGGTCTGCAACCTCTACCCCTTCCGCTCTGATCCAAGTATCGAGATGATCGACGTCGGTGGCCCAACGATGGTTCGCGCGGCGGCAAAGAACCATGATCACGTTGGTGTCTTGGTGGATCCGAGTGACTACGCACAGGTCCTCGCCGAGCTCTCTGCTACGGGCGCGCTGCAGGCGGCAACGCGACGTGAGCTGGCCCGCAAGGCCTTCGCACACACCTCCGACTATGACGCGGCGATCGTGGGATGGTTTGATGCGACCGGCGCGCCGGAGGCGATTTCGACGACGGGCGAACTCCCCGCACGTCTGACCATCGAGCTCGAGCGTGCAGGAGAGCTTCGCTACGGGGAGAACCCGCATCAAAAGGGCGCGCGATATCGGACGGTAGGCGGGGTGCGAGGCTTCTGGGACGATGTCGAGCAGTACGGCGGGCGCGAGCTCTCCTATCTCAACCTCTTCGATGCCGAGGCCGCGTGGCGCCTCGCCCACGAGCTGCTGGATCTCGATGGAGCAGAGGTTGCCGTCGTTATCGTGAAGCACGCGAACCCCTGTGGTGTGGCAATTGGGAGCGATCTGCTCGCTACCTATCAGCGAGCCTTCGATGCCGATCCGCTCTCTGCCTTTGGTGGCATTGTTGCGCTCACCGGCGAGGTCGATCTCGCGATTGCGACCCAGATCGTGTCGAACCCACTTGCCGATGTGCTCATCGCCCCCTCGATCACCCCAGAGGCACGGGAGCTTTTCGCTGCAAAGCGCAAAAATATGCGGCCGCTTGCCGCTGCTGCACCGACCCCGGAGCGATGGGCACTGCGCCAGATCGCCGGGGGCTTTTTGGTGCAAGACCCTGACCGCTTCATCGCCAACCGTTCGACCTATCAGGTAGTGACGGAGGCAACTCCCACGCGAGAGCAGTGGCGTGATCTTGAGCTCGCTTGGCGCGTCTGTGGTCGCACTACCTCGAACGCGATCGTGCTTGCCCACGATGGTCAGGTCGTGGGCATCGGCTGTGGACAGCAGAACCGTGTCGACGCTGCCGGACTCGCTGCGAAGAAGGCAGCTGGACGTGCGATCGGAGGCGCAGGCGCAAGCGATGCCTTCTTTCCCTTCCGCGATGGGCTCGACGCCGTCTGTGATGCTGGCGTCTCCATCGTGGTGCAGCCGGGCGGATCGCTCCGTGACAAGGAGATCATCGAGGCCGCAAACGAGCGTGAGATCGTCATGGTTCTCACCGGCGAGCGTCATTTCCGCCACTAGCATCCGAGGTGAAGGAGGAGCGATGGAGCGAGGCGTCGCTGCATCCGCTGCCTCCCCGCCGTTCGCCCTTGGCGCCCGCTTGCGCAGTCGACTCCCTGTGAGTCCCCACGTAGCGGGCCCTCGAGGAGGAGCTCGTTGGCGGACCCTCTTTGTCTCACTCTGCACGCTTGCCTCACTCCTCCTTGGTCTTTACCACCTTGGAACTCCCAGCCTCTGGGGTGACGAGGGGGCGAGTCTCTCCATCGCGAGCCAACATGGCCTCGCGCTCGTTCACGCGATCGGCCACGACGGGGGAAACTTCGCGCTGTATTACCTGGTGCTGCACCTCGTCATCTCGCTCTTTGGAACGGGAACCGAGGTGCTGCGCCTCCCCTCTGTTGTCGCAGGAGCAGCCTGTGTACCGCTCGCCTATCTCATGGGAAGAGAGCTCGAAGGCGAACGCTGCGCGCTGTTTCTCGCGCCACTTACCGCATTTACCCTTCCGCTGATCTATTGGTCGCAGCAGGCTCGCGGGTACACCATGGTGGTCGCGTTTCTTCTCACCGCGGAGATCGCTCTCTCGCGTGGGATGCGGACAGAGGCGCGAGGCTGGTTGTTCGCCTTTGTGCTCTTTGGCGTTATGGCCTGTTACACCGAACTCCTCGCGACCATCGTGGTCGGGGTACAACTTCTTGGCGCCCTTCTCTCCCCAGCATTGCGAGCGCGGCTGGTATCGCTGCTCATCGCGGGGACCGTGCTCGGCGCCGCGCTGATCCCGCTCGCGCTGATGGCAGTGCACCGAGGATCCGCACAGCTCTTTTGGCTAGGAGCACCGCGGCCAAAACAGTTCCGTGAGTCGGTTGCCTTTCTCGCCTCTGCTCGGGTGAATGGCATCACGACCGCCACGAGCCACTCACTGGTCGCAATCACCCTTGTTCTTGCGCTCGGTGGGGTCGCTATCGGACTATTTCGTTCGATCCGCTTTCGGTCGGTGCTTGCGCTGCGCAACGTGTTCCTCGGAGTTGCGTGGTCGGCTCTTCCGATCTCCATCGCCTATCAGATCTCGCGCCACGGGTCGCCGATCTTTCTCGACCGTTACTTCTTAATCTCCACGCCGGCAGTGACATTTTTGATCGCCGTCGCGCTCGCGGCGATTCCGTGGTCGCTCCTTGGCTGGATAGGGGTGGGTGTGCTGCTTGCGCTCCGCGCGGGTCACCTTGGTCCCACCTACAACGTGACCATCGATAATTGGCGCGCGGCGACGGTCCAGATAGTGAATGAGAGTCAACCGCGTTCGTGTGTCGGCTTCTATTTCAATGACGGTCTGGTTGATTACACCTACTATCTCACGCACGTTCCGGCCCAGATGAATAGTCACCATCTCATTCCGCGCATCGTGCTCCCGAATCTCGTGCAACAGCGCTCCGGAGTGATGACGCAATTGGGCGATCTGCCCGCCATCGTTGAGTCATATGCGGCCCTCAACGCGCATTCGATCACTGCAGTGGCAAGCCAGTGTTCGACGCTCCTCCTGGTGTCGAATCACGACGGCCATAACAGCGCCTCGCGCGGAGCGGCACGTGTCTGGAGCCGCTTTGTAGCGATGCGCTCTGGTCTGACTCGGGTCTACGGGCGAGTGGCGACCACTAACCTCGGATCCATCACGATCTACCGGTTTACTCACGCCACCGCAGTGGCAACTACCCGATGAAGGAGCTCTCATGACCGCTGTCCTCCTCGATGGAGAGGCTCTCGCCGCCTCGATGCGACGCAACCTCGCCGTACGGGTTGGTGAGCTCATCGCGGGTGGTGTGACGCCGGGACTCGGCACCATCTTGGTCGGTGATGATGCGCCGAGCGCGCGCTATGTGGCTATGAAACATCAAGACTGCGCTGAAATCGGCATCAACTCTGCTCATGCTCATCTCCCAGAGGATGTCACCGAGGCAGAGCTTCTTGAGGTGGTAGCGCGTTTCAATACGGACCCTGCGATTGACGCCTATCTCATCCAGCTTCCTCTCCCACGACACCTCAACGAGGAGCGGATCCTTCTTGCGGTAGATCCCGACAAGGATGTTGACGGACTCCACCCCATAAACCTTGGGCGATTGGTCATGGGCGTTCCGGGACCACTGCCATGTACTCCAGCCGGAATTGTCGCACTTCTCGCGGCAAACGGTGTGCAGGTCGAGGGCAAGCACGTGGTGATCGTCGGACGCGGTCTCACCATCGGCCGACCACTTGCTCTGCTCATGGCGCTTCGCCGTCCCGGCTGTAACGCAGCGGTGACCGTCGTGCACACGGGAGTTCCAAATCTTGCGCACTATCTCTTCGATGCGGATGTCGTCGTTGCCGCTGCTGGATCTGCTGGCCTCGTGACCCGCGAGATGATTAAGCCGGGAGCAGCGGTCGTAGGCGCAGGCGTCTCCTGGGAGGGGCGACGGCTGCTCAGCGATGTTGCCGACGATGTTGCCGAGGTCGCGGGATATCTCACTCCGCGTATCGGCGGAGTGGGGCCGATGACGCGCGCGATGCTCCTTGAGAACGCGGTCGCGGCAGCGACGCGCCGGGCAGCACGCTGAGGGGCAACTGCGTCGTCGCATTGCTAAGTTGCCCTCGATGACGCCGATCACCGCCCTTCTCGCAGAGGGTTTCACCCTCTCGGTCGAGATGTGGCCACCACGCACGGTTGCTGCGGGGGAGCGTCTCGCCGAGTCGCTGCATCGCCTCCAGGTGCTCGAGCCCTCCTTCGCCTCGATCACCTATGGAGCGGCCGGCTCGACCCGTGAGCGGACCCATGAGCTTGTGGTGGAACTCCACGAGGAGGGCGCGATCGTGCCCATGGCACACCTCGTCTGCGCGGCACATCGGCGGAGTGAGCTCGTCGAGATCCTCTCGCGTTACCGAGAGGCCGGGATCGAGAACATCCTCGCGTTGCGCGGCGATCCGCCCCTTGAAGCCACCGCGGAGCTACCACAGGGCGAGCTCCATCACGCCATCGAGCTCGTCGATCTCGCCAAAGAGGTAGGCCGCTTCTGCGTGGCGGTTGCTGCACATCCTGAGGGACATCCCGATGCGACCTCGCTCGTCGAGGATCGGCGTCACCTGGCGACCAAGCTCGCTCACGCTGACTTTGGCGTGACACAGTTCTTCTTCCGGATCGAGGACTACCTACGACTCGTCGACGATCTCGATCATCTCGGCAACGTGCGGCCGATCATCCCCGGAATCATGCCGATCACCAATGTGCGGACGGTGACGAGGATGGCAGAGCTTTCGGGCACGGCGATTCCAACGGAGATCGTCGATCGGGTGAACGAGGTCGCTGATGAACCGGAGGCGGTGCGGCGCGTCGGGGTGGAGATCGCCACCGAACTCTGCGCGCGCCTCCTCGAGGAGGGAGTGCCAGGAATTCACTTCTACACAATGAACCAGGTCTCGGCCACGCTCGAGATCTGCGAGCGTCTCGATCTCCTCCCGGGCGGGGCGCGCCGCGGCGGGTGAATTGCCCGCCTGCGCCCGGATGCAGAGCGCGCGGGTGACGTCGCACTCGCGTGCTGCGTGGCCACCGGTGGTCAGCATCGTTCATTTGGCCACGATGAGAGAGAGGCGGTAGCGTCGTAGCCATGTCAACTACCAAAACCACCCCCAAGCAGGTAACGGTTACCGGTGCAGCCGGACAGATCGGTTACTCCCTTCTCTTTCGTCTCGCCTCCGGTGCACTCTTTGGCCCCGATCAGCCGATCGTGCTGCGGCTACTGGAGATCGAACCTGCGATGAAGGCTCTCGAGGGCGTCATCATGGAGCTCGATGACTGCGCCTTCCCGCTCCTCGCGGGTATTGAGGCAACCTCTGACCTCGACACCGGATTCTCCGGCGCGAATGTGGCCATGCTCGTTGGCTCGGTGCCGCGTAAGGCGGGCATGGAGCGTAAGGATCTTCTCAGCATCAATGGCGGGATCTTCAAGCCACAGGGACAGGCGATCGCCCGTAGCGCCGCATCGGATGTACGGGTACTCGTGGTCGGAAACCCCTGCAACACCAACTGTCTGATTGCGCGTTCGAACGCGCCCGAGGTCCCCGCTGAGCGCTGGTTTGCGATGACACGACTCGACGAGAACCGTGCAAAGACACAGCTGGCCAAGCGCGCCGGCGTCGAGGTCGCTGCCGTGAGCAACTTGGCGATCTGGGGAAACCACTCCGCGACGCAGTTTCCGGACTTTGCGAATGCGAGGATCGAGGGCCGTCCCGTACCCGAGGTCATTACCGACTCCGCCTGGCTGACCGGCGCTTTCATTGAGACCGTGCAAAAACGCGGTGCGGCGATCATCGAGGCCCGCGGACTCTCCTCTGCGGCCTCGGCGGCGAACGCAGCGATCGATTCTTTAGTCTCGGTGTTCAACCCCACGGCAGAGGGAGATTGGACCTCGCTCGGTGTCGCCTCCAAGGGTGAGTACGGCGTGCCGGAGGGTCTGCAGTTTGGTTACCCGATCCGCTCGACGGGTGACTCATGGGAGGTCGTCCCTGGCCTCACGCATGATGAGTTTGCCGCGGAGCGCATCCGTCTGACCACGGAGGAGCTGCTTGGTGAGCGCGCAGACGTCGCGGAGCTCTTGAACTAGGGAACGACAGCTACTTCGTCAACACAGAGAGTGCTGAACAGGGGGGTCCTCGTCGCGACACCGACGGCGACCCCTCTGGCATCTCGCGCGAGGTAGTTCTCACCAGATAGATAACCGAGGGGGCAGCGGTGAGCTTTCAACCATCAACTGAGGACCTCATCTATGAGGAGCACGCGAGCATCGGCTGGCTGACATTGAACCGTCCTCTGGCACGCAACGCACTCACCTTCGCGATGTATGAGGGTGTCGGTGAACTCGCCTCGCTCCCCGAGGAGGAGCTGCCGGAGGTGCTCGTGATCACGGGAGCAGGGGACCGAGCCTTTGCGGCGGGTACCGACATCGCACAGTTCCTCGCTTTCTCCGGCGCCGAGGACGTCATCGCCTATGAGCGACGGATGAGTGAGGTGCTCTCCGCGCTTGAGCGCTGTCCGATACCGACGATCGCCGCAATCCAGGGAGCCTGCACGGGTGGAGGAGCAGCGATCGCGGGTGCCTGTGATCTTCGGATCGGCGCTCCCTCCGCGCTCTTTGGTGTACCGATCGCACGGACTCTTGGGAACTGTCTCTCTGGCGACAATTACGCCCGCCTCGCGCGGATCGTCGGGCCGGCGCGGCTGAAGGAAATCATCATGCGGGCACGCCTCGTTGATGCCGAGGAGTCGCTCCGTATCGGTTGGCTACATCAGGTGACAGAGAGCGAGGCGGAACTTCATGGTGTGGTGAGCGAGATCGCGCGACAGATCGCAGGAAACGCACCACTCACACTCCGCGCCACAAAGCGGGCGCTCGATCGCTCCTTCGATCCGAGCGAGGAGGAGGTGGCGCGTGAACTCATCCTTTCGTGCTACCTGAGTGATGATTTTCGTGAGGGCGTCGCGGCCTTTCTCGCGAAGCGCCCGCCGAACTGGACGGGTCGCTGAGACAAGGGGTAGCTACTGGGACATCTCGCTGGTGCGGCGTCGTCAAGCGACCAGGGTGAGGAGATGACGGCGCGACGCTCATGCGTTAGCGTCACCAGGTCATCAATAATGAGGGAAGAGGGAGGGGGAGCGGTGCCAGTTCGGAGCGAGTTCAACGATCCAGTTGCCTATAACGCGGCGACGGCAGCGGAGTTTCGGGCAAATGGGGGAGAGGTGTCCGGTGACTTTGCCGGTCGGCCGTTGCTGCTGCTTACCACTGTGGGTGCGCGCACGGGCATGTCGCGAACGACCCCATTGATCTATACCAAGGACGGCGAGTCCTTCGTCGTCACCGCGGCCGATGGCGGAGTGGATCATCACCCCGGTTGGTATCACAACCTGCTCGCAGAGCCAAAGGTCACCGTGGAGGTTGGTCCTCTAACGCTTTTCTGTCTGGCGAGCGAGCCAAAGGGTGCGGAACGCGATCGGCTCTTCGCCGACCGTGTGGCGGCCACACCCCGATTTGGTGAGTATCAGGCAAAGACTACGCGACAGATTCCGATCATCCTCTTAACGCCAGAGGCGAGCTAACTGCACTCTGGTCACCAGATATCGGCGGTTGACACTCCCAAGAGCGACCAACGTCGTGCAAACTATTGCGCGACAGTGTGCTGAGTAATTGCACTGGCTTCATCGAACCGTTACATTTCGCATAGAGAGCCAGTGACACTCACCGTGTCGATCTGGTTTGATCGGTGGAGGGGATCTACATGGCGCTCATTGAGAAGACCGTAGAGATTGATGAAAACGGCGTAGAGCACTTTCGGGACCTCGGTATTTCAATTCACCCCGAAACGCCGACGCTCGGTGCGTTTGTGGAGGGGGTGAACGGAAAGGAGCCCTTGAGCGCAGAGGTCGTCACGCTGTTGCACGACGCGCTCATGCGTTACAAGGTGCTCTTCTTCCGAAACCAGCATCTTTCGAACCAGGAACACCAGGCGTTCACCTGCAGCTTCGGCGCGCCCTTTGCGAACCCAGCACGTTTCCTTGCGGAGTATGACGAGGAGGGACTCACCAACGTCTCGGTCGTCCCGCACTTTCACGCTGACCTCATGTATCAGAAGCAGGGACCCTCATTCTCGATGCTACAGATGCACGTAAAGCCCGCAGTTGGCGGTGACACGATGTGGGCTGATCTGGTTTCGAGCTATCAGGAGCTCAGTCCGACGATGCGCGAATTCCTTGAGGGGCTCACGGCGATCAATGGCCGGCGGACCTACTACTGGTCTGATGAGCGCCTTCACGCCTATCACTTTGAGCACTATGGCGAGGATCTCAACGCGGAGCAGATGGTGCAGCTTCGTGAGTACCTCGCACCAAACGAGAACCCAGTGGTCCGTGTGATCCCCGAGACTGGAGAGAGGGTCTACTGGGTCTCGGAGGAGCACACGCAGCGCATCAAAGAGCTTTCGGATCAGGAGAGCGATGCGCTTTTGCAGATGCTGTTCGCCCACCAACTGCAGCCACGTTTTGTCTACCGCTTCAAGTGGAACGTCGGTGATATTGCCTTCTGGGACCACCGCACGACGCTGCACAGCGGAATCGCTGATTTTGGAAAGCAGAAGCGGCACGGTCAGCGCCAGAGCGTCGCGCTCAACGTGCCGATCTCGGTGTCGGAGTGGGAATCAACCGCGCACTAGTGCGGAGAGAACTTGCGCATCTGCGCAGGGGCTCACCTGAGGTTTCATCTCCGGTGCGCAGGCAGCGTTAATCGCGAATGGCGTGCCAAACGGCTATACCACTGGTGCGAATGACCTGAAGCTCTATGAGCAGATGATCAAGGTTGGACCGCAGATCGCTCCCTACCTCGGGACCGCGCCGTAACCACGGCGAGGCAGTAGTTCGGGGGCCCCACCGGTCGACTGCACGGTCGACTGGTGGGGCCTTTGTTATCGGTAAGGGGTCATCAGTTTTTTTTTGGGGAGGGTGAAGATGCCGTTGGTCATGGTGGCGCCGGAGGAGGCAAGGAGAAAAGAGGGTGTGCGCCCCGATGGCTCGCAGAGCCTTACCCTCGAATATTTCGGTCGAGGTGCGGAGTCAATAACCGGCGCGGAGGCCTTTGTGATCGAGGTGAAAGATCGTGTCCTTGAGGCACACTTTCACCCCGTCGACCAGTTTCAGATCCTGCTTGGCCGCAACGGCTCGCGCTATCAGCGTCAGGAGATCCCACCGCTGATGCTCCACTACGCCGATGCCTATTCGACCTACGGGCCACTTAGCGGAGAGCAGGAGCCACTCCGTTTCTTTACCCTTCGGGCTGAGCCAACGACGGTTACCGCCTTCATGCCCGCTGATCGCGCGCTTCTTCGTCACCGTGGTCGGCGCAACCGTCACCTTGACCCGACAGAGCACCTTAAAGAGCAGCTCGTCGCGGGCGCCGCCGCCGTGACGCCGCTCTTTGCGCGTGAGTCCGATGGACTCGAGGCACTTCTGCTCTCTGGCGTTGCGCGGGCCACGATGGCGATCCCCAGCACCACGGGGGTGAGCGGTCAGTATCTCTATGTGGCCGACGGCGCGCTGGAGATCGATGGCCGGCACTATGGTGTCGAGTCGCTTGGTTGGATCGGTTCGGGAGAGCCTGGGGTCACCGTCACGGCGGGGGAGGGCGGGGCCAGATGCATCCTCACCCGTTTCCCCCTGCCAGCAACCCCTGTCGCACACGAAAACACCTCGATCGACGGCGTGAAGAGGTAGCGACTCACCGATGCTCGGTGCTCGATCTAAATGGCGCAATTGTTGCGCAACTGTACGCGAAATGGGGAGCAGATACGATCTTGCCACGTTGCTTGACAGTGAGGAACGCCTGAAATAGCGTGCTCGTGCGGTATATTGCAGAGCGCGGATCGCGCTGGCATCGTGCAAAAATGCGCAAAATCATGGCGTGTGCTGCGCCGATGCAAAGGGGGAGCTTGTGAGTATAGAGACGACCGGTGAGCGGAGCGCACCGCGCCCGCCCTATCCAGTGATCACGGACGAGACTGCTCCCTTCTGGGACTCTGCACACGCGCGTGCACTCCAGCTTCCTCACTGTCGTGGCTGCGGTGAGTTCTTCTTCCCGCCGGCGGAGTTCTGTCGTTTCTGCTGGTCCGAGGAGATCTCCTGGGATCAGGTGGCAGGAACAGGAAAGATCTTCTCCTTCGTCACCTTTCAACGTATGTACAACCGCGCCTTTGAGGAGCTGTTGCCTTACCACGTCATCGTTGTGGAACTTGACGAGGGACCGCGGTTCATGTCACGCCTCACCGGACTTGCCGAGGGTGAGATTCCCACCGTGGACGCGGCGGTCGAGGTCGTCTACGAGGATCTTGATGAGACCACCACACTTCCACTCTTTCGACTGCAAGGGGCAGCCCGATGACGACCATGCCAACACCACAGCGCGCAATGAGCGGGATCCGTGTCGTTGAGATCGGTCGCTTTGTCACCGGCCCTGAGGCCGGCGTGCTCCTCTCTGATCTTGGGGCAGACGTCATCAAGATCGAGTCGACGAAACAGGGCGACCCCTTCCGGCAGTGGGGGGCGGGTGGCTATGCGCCAAACTTCTGCTCACTCAATCGCAACAAGAGGAGCGTGGCACTCGACTTTGCCACCCCGGAGGGCCTCGAGGTCCTCCTCAAGCTGCTCGACACCGCCGACGTCGTGATCGAGAATTTCCGTCCCGGGCAGACCGATAAGTGGGGCTGGGGGTATGAGACCGTTATCGCGCGGAACCCACGAATTGTCTACTGTTCGATCTCTGGCTTTGGCCAGGAGGGACCCGACCGCGACCGTCCTGGTTATGACACCATCGGTCAGGCGATGTCAGGACTGCTCAGCGTGCTCACCGAGCTCGATGACCCACAGCCGATGGGAATCTCGCTCTCGGATCACCTGACGGGTATCTACGCCGCCTACGGAATTATGGGCGCGCTCTTTGCCCGCGAACGCACCGGCCGTGGGCAGCGGGTGGACACCTCGCTGCTGCAGGCGACCGTCGCCTTTATGAGTGAGAACATCGCGACCTATTACACCACCGGAGACATCCCGACCCAGCAGCGTCGTGCGCGTGGCGCCGGTGTATGGGCTTTCGTCGCAGGCGATGAGAAGCCCTTTGTCGTCCACCTCTCCTCTCCGCCAAAATTCTGGGAGAACCTCGCCACCACCGCGGGTCATCCCGAGTGGATCACCGATGAGCGTTTCCTCGGACGTAGTGAACGGCGCAGGAATTATGACGAGTTAAAGCGCCTCTTGAACGAGGTCTTCTCGACCAACACCCGTGATCACTGGCTGAAAGAGCTTGTTGCCGCCGATGTGCCCTGTGCGCCGATCAACACCCTTGACGAGGTCTTCGCCGATCCACAGATCTCTGTGTTGAACATGCATCGGACGATCACTCACCCCGTCAAGGGCGAGGTCCACCTCGCAGCTCCTGGGGTGAATCTCTCGGAGACACCACTCGAGTGGGAGCTTGCTCCTCCGATGCTCGGCGAGCACTCTGCGGAGATCCTCTCGCTGTTGGGTTACAGCTCTGATGCGATCGCCGCCCTTCATGAGAGTGGCGTTATCGCAAGTCCAGAGGAGGTCTCCTCATGAGCCTTTCGAACAGATACGCCATCGCGGGCACCGCCACCTCACGCCTCGGGAAGGTACCCGGCGTCGGTGCGATCTCGCTCATGACCGAGGCGATGCGCAGCTGCATCGAGGACGCAGGTATCGACCGAAGCGAGGTCGACGGTGTGATCTGCCGCGGGCCCGATGATGTCTACGGATTCCACCAGCGAGTCGCGGAGCGACTTGGAATCAATGTGGGCTTCTCCACCACGATGGACAACGGCGGAGCGAGCCAGATCATGTCGGTCGCCCTCGCTGCGATGGCGATCGATGCAGGGCTTTGCAACGTCGTGCTCTGTGGTTTTGCCCGTGATGCTTGGTCGCGTACTCACCGAAGCGAGGAGGCACGGGTTGCCGGACGTGCAGCTTCGGTCGCTCGCTATGAGTGGGGTGGCGAGGAGTTCGGCATGTTTGGCGCACCGGCGATGCACGGATTCGGTGCTCGTCGTCACATGGCTAAGTACGGCACGACGAAGGAGCAGTTCGGCGCGGTCTCGTTGGCCTTTCGTGAGCATGCCCTTCGGAATCCGAACGCACAGATGAAAAAGCCGCTCACCATGCAGGACTACCTCGATGCGAAGCCGATCGTGGATCCGTTCAGCATGCTCGACTGCTCATTGCGCAGTGATGCCGCAGGGGCGATGTTGGTGATGAGCGCCGAGCGGGCACGTGACCTCGCAAAGACGCCGGTGTTGATCAGTGGCTTTGGTACGCACAACAACACGCAGGGTTGGTTCGTGGACGATCACATGTTGACGACCGCGGCCGCACCGAGTTCGAAGAAGGCCTATGCGATGGCAGGTATCACTCCCGCCGATGTCGATACCTTTCAGGTTTATGACTGCTTCACCTACATGGTGATCGCACAGCTCGAGGACTACGGGTTCTGTGCAAAGGGCGAGGGTGGCGCCTTTGCAGCCTCCGGAGCGCTCGCACTTGACGGCGCACTGCCGACAAACACCGCTGGTGGTCAGCTTTCAGAGAGCCATGCGGAGGGCGTGCTACAGATCGTCGAGGCGGTACGACAGGTACGCCACGACTACGGCCCAGAGCGTCAGGTGAAAGACGCCAATATCGCGATGGTCTCAGGCCACGGTGGCAACACGGTCTGTCACAGTTCGATGGTGCTGACGCGGGGCTAACTTCGCGCACAGCTGGATTTTGAGGAGATCGATGACTCGATGAGGGTTGTCGCAGAGACGGTCGCAACTGACCGATAAAGGGGAAAAACGGGCCATGACATATATCGATGCAGATACACACTGTGATGAGTGTGAGGACACCTGGGCGTTTATGCCTGAGGAGCTCCGCCCGAGGAATATCGCGCTCGAGAGCAGCGAGGTTCCCTCGTGGATGCATCCAGATCCTGGCTCTGCCTCCTCTCACTCGCGCTTCTGGTTCCTTGACGGCAAGCTTGCCTCACACCGAGAGCGTGATGACAACCGCTCGGGTACCACGATGGAGACCCGCGAGCTACTCGACGTGTCAGCGCGTGTCCGTGACATGGACGCCCTTGGCGTGGAGACTCAGGTGGTCTTTCCCACGGTGCTCTTGAATGAGCTCACCCAGCGTCCAGAGCTCGAAGTCGCGCTCTATGCGAGCTACAACGAATGGCTCTATCGCAAGTGCGATGAGTCTGGTGGCCGTATGCGTGCCGTCGCGATGATCCCCTTCGGCTCCATCCCTGATGCACTTGCGGAGTTGAAGAAAGCGAAGGACCGTGGAGCGGTTGGCTTCATGAAGCGAGGCGTGGAGTGGGAGCGTGCGGCGAGCGATCCCTACTTCTTCCCGGTCTATGAGCGCGCGCAGGAGTACGACCTACCGCTCTGCATGCACAGCTCGCTCCCATGGGCAGCGATCGACGCACACTTCTCCCGTGTCCGTCCCGTCTTTGGTCTCGGCTATGGCGGCGTAACCGTGACGCAGGGCTTCTTCACGCTGAATGCAGACAATGTGCACGAGACCTTTCCCAAGTTGAAGATGGGATTCATCGAGGCGGGATCCGCCTGGGTGCCGTGGCTGCTCGACACCTTTCAGGTCAAGGGTGACCGCTCCTCCTACTTCGCCGAGCGCAACATGTTCATCTCCTGCGAGGCTGGCGAGGACATCAGCTACATCACGGGCCAGGCGGGCGACGATGCCTTCTTCGTGGGTACGGATTACACCCACGGTGACCGTGCCTCAGTGATGCAGGCACACAAGCTCGTCGCGGAGCGCGAGGACATCTCACGCG
>CAIMWD010000083.1 GCA_903845085.1 uncultured Acidimicrobiaceae bacterium | reverse complement strand
GGGAGCGAACCGCATCGTCGGAGGCGATCCCCCCTGCATTGCGGATGACGTGCGCATCGCCCTCGTGCAATCCCAACATCCCAAAGATGCGCAGGCGCGAGTCCATGCAGGCGAGGACCGCAATCTGTAGCTTCGGGGGAATCGGCAGCCCGGCATCGAATCGCTCCTCGTAGATCGCCGCATTCGCGACCAGGTGATCGATCTCCGACATGATTTCGTCACCCTTTCGATCGGCGAAAACGGCCCGATCCCACGAGCGCCATTTTGAGGCTACTTCTTGCCACGGCGGTGAGAGGGGCTCTGCATCGTGAGAGTGAAACCGCGCGCCGAGGGTGCGATCCGCCACTCAGGATCATCAAATGAGCCAGCCGCCTCAAGCCCGTGATCGAGGAGGTGTCGGGCAAACCTCCCCTTTGCCGCCTTCGCAGCATGTCCCGCCGCTCCGCCACCATCGTCGCGCACAAAATCGATCGAGACCACTGAGTCAAGCTTGGCAAAATCGATCGCTGCCTGGTGCTCAGCCGGTAGGAGGTTGATCAACGTGGGTCGAGCGCGCATAGACGAGAGAAGTTCCGAGAGGTGTGGCCGCCAGAATCGGGCAAGATTACCAAGCCCGGGAAGCCCAACATGCATCGTCAGTCGATAATCGGCGATCCGGTCAGTACCACGGTTCAATCCATAGAGCGCAGAGGGGATCAGTAGTCGCGCACGATCGCTCTCCGCGAGTGTTGCCGGCATCAGATGATCCCAGACGACACCCTGATATCGCTCCCATGCAGGAAGGGTGTATTCGGTGCCCGAGAGCAGTGCTTCGGAGGCCTCGAGTGCTCGTGAAAGGAGTGGTCCTCGCACACGGAGCAACCGTGCAAGTTCCGTCGAAGATCTCGTCGCCATCGCTCTCGTCAGGGCTGCATGCACCTCGGCGCGTGGCGCGTGGAGGTGCGCTCCAAAGTGATCGGGGCGCCGCCTCCTGGCTCCTCCCAACGCTTTTCCCTCAGAGGGCGGCAGGAGAAGCATCGGAAGTCCGGGCACCTGTCCCACGGTAGCAATCGCGCCGCTTCATGGCAGTGTTTGCCAACGGATCGCTACCACGCCGCTCGCGCCGCTGTGCTGACACGTCGCGCAATCCGCTACTCGGTGGGTTGCTCTTGTAGTCTCACTCGCGGAGTCCCGCGATCTTGAGGAGCACAACGATGCGCAGTGACACTCCCGACAGGCCGACACCGTTGCGTGTGCTCGGCTGGATACTGGCTCGCGTCGCGCTCACGGCGCTCTTTACGTTGCTCTCATTTCACGCACAGCACGGAAACTCCGATGGCGCGACTGTCGTGCTCGAAGGTCAAGCGATTGCACACGGCAACGTGTTGCTGCACCATTGGGTACTCTCCGAAGATTCCTTCTGGACCGTCGATGCGCTCCTCTACGGACTCGTGGAACTCATCGTTGGCGTGCACGGCTACCTCCTCCATGTTGTACCCGCCCTTATTGCGACCTCTCTTGTCCTTGTCGGCATCACGATGGCCGTGCGCGATAATCCACGGGGTCATCGACGTGTAGCTGCGTTGGTGGTGATAATCGCCCTTCTCACGCCGAGCGCCGCATGGGCGCAGTTCTATCTCGCCGGTCCTTATCATCTCGGCACCACCCTCTATGCACTCGGCGTCTTCTTGCTCGTCGCCTCGCGATCCTCCTGGCGTCGTGATCTCTTCGCGAGCGGTCTCGTTATGTTGGGCACGCTCGGCGATCTACAGATGCTCACGCTCTGCGTCGTGCCGCTTTTGCTCGCTGGCATCGTTGCGCTCGCGCGGCAGTGGCAACTTCGCGCGGGGCTCCACTACTTCGTGGTCGCCTTCGGTGGTTCATTGCTTGCACTGGTCTTCAGAAAGGTCGCAGAGATGATCGGAACGTTCGCCCTTGCGCCAGGGCGATCGACCGCGGGTCCCAGTCTCGCACTGCACAATGTGATCCCGGGACTTCGATATCTCGGTGACCTCATCGGCGTAAGCACCGGGCCATTTACCCCGACCCACCTCGTCGGCGCACTCTCTCCGATCCGCGTGGTCGAGGCGGTTCTTCTTGCTCTCGCCGTGATCGTCACCCTCGTCGCTCTCCTCCGAGGCTTCGTCGGCGCGCCACCCGCGGAGATTCACACCTCGTGGCGCCTAGATGACCTTCTCCTTTGCGGTGCACTCGGCGGCTTTGCCACCTTTTCCCTCCTGGCGGTGACCGGGTCTGATGCGGAGGCGCGCTACCTGTCACCCACCATTATCTTTTCCACGATCTTGCTGGCGCGACTGCTCGCTCGTGTGTGGGCAACTGCATCGCGTAGGGCACCGCTCCTTATCGCTGGCACCCTTCTCGGATGTGGACTTCTCGGCGCGGGAGGTGCGACGGCGACGGCGACACTCCCGCCCTCACCAATGACTCCTCTGATAACCCTTCTCACGCAGCATCACCTCACGGCCGGCATCGGCGGTTACTGGTCCAGTGCCATCACCACAGTCGAGAGCAATGGCAGGGTCTCCGTCCGACCTGTCGTTACCGGCGCGAACGGGAGGATCATCCCCTTTCCGCGGCAGATCGATCGGTCTTGGTTCACCGCCACAGATCCAACATTTCTCCTCTTTTTTGACAACCTCGCCGTAGATGGTTTGACCCGAGCCACTGCACGACGTGATCTTGGCCCCGCCGCTCACACCTACGACGTAGGCCCTTATCGAATCCTCGTCTATGACCACTCCCTACCAATTGCTCTTGGCGGCGGCGCGCATCCTCCTCGACGGCGATGACACCTCTCACGTCGCTTGTTCCTCCATTCGCTCACATCTCGTATCACTGAGCAAAACGCGGTGGACTGCGCCGCTCACGGAGGAATGACCTACGCTGATTGAGAAAATGTCACTCCGAAAGAGAGCACGATGGATACTCCAGGGATCATCATTAATGGCGGCGGCGTCGGCGGCCTGACGTTGGCGCTTGAGCTTCACCGGCTCGGGATCGAATGCGAGGTCTATGAGTCCGTTCGCGAGATTCGGCCACTCGGCGTTGGTATCTCGATTCTTCCTCACGCGACCAGAATTTTGACCGAACTGGATGTGGTCGATGCGATGCTGGAGAAGTGCCTAATTGCGACGGAGTCGCTGTATTACAACCGATTTGGCCAGTTTGTTTACTCCGAACCGATCGGCGCGGCCGACGGCGTTCCGTGGCCGCAACTCTCAATTCATCGCGCTGACCTCTACGACGTGCTCTTTGCAAAGGCAACCGAGCGTCTCGGGGAGGACCGCATTCATCTCGGACATCGACTCTCCCGATTTGAACAAGATGATGAGGGGGTGACCTGTTTCTACGATTACACCGATGCAACAGGCCTGATCAGCCCCATCGAAGTTCGCGGGTCGATCCTCATTGGCTCTGACGGAATCCATTCGGTAGTGCGCAAGCAGCTCAACCCGACTGAAGGAATGCCGCTCTATCAGGGATACAACATGTTCCGCGGCATCACCTACGCAAAGCCCTTCCTCTCGGGGTCGGCGATGCTGCGTATCGGGTGGTACACCAGTGGAAAGCTCACGATCTACCCCTGCCGACAGACGGACGAGAACGGAGATCAGGCGATGAACTGGATCGCCGGGATCGAGAGCGACCGCCACCTCGAGCGCGATTGGGGGCGTCGTGGCAAGTTGGAGGACTTTGCTGATATCTATGCCGACTGGAAATTCGACTTTTTGGATGTTCCCTCCATCTTCGAGAACGCCGACACGCTCCTCGAGTACCCAATGGTCGACCAGGAACCCATCGATCGTTGGACGGTTGGACGCGTGACGCTGCTTGGTGATGCAGCTCATCCCATGGTCCCTCGTGGCTCCAATGGCGCTGGCCAGGCGATTCTCGACTGTCGCTCGCTCGCTGAGGCACTTGCAGGTAACGCCGATCCGATCGCGGCGATGCACGCCTACGAGGAGGACCGACGTCTCAAGACGACCGCGGTGGTACTGAAGAACCGCAAGGAGCCCACCGATGTCATCTTGCGTGAGGTCTGCCTCCGAACCGGCGACAAGCCATTCGATCAGCTCGATGACGTCATTACTCAGGATGAAATCGAGGCGATCACCTCGAGCTACAAGAATACGGCGGGCTACTCAAAGGCAAAATTGACCGCCTAAATACGGCTACTCCAACGCGCACACGCCCCGGCCCACGACCCGGGAGCGGGGCGTGTGTATCTGCGTGGAGCATGCTCGCTCGTGGGGCGAAGATGTCTGGCCGCTACCGATAGTTGCCGTTGACTTGGCGAGTCAACTCTGCAGTGCTTCCCTTGCCCTCTCGGCGTTGGGCCCTCTCGGCGTTGGGCCCTCTAGGCGTCGGGACGGATAACCAGCAGTGGTAGCTCGAGATGATGCAGCAGATGGTCGGAGACCGAGGCACCGAGGATCGACCCAACGACGCTATGGCGCGGAGAGCCAAGCGCAACGATCGTGGCACCATGGTCCTTGGCAACAGCGAGGATCTCATGAGCGGGGTCACCGTCGCGCACGACGAAGGTAGATGGAATCCCCTGACCGGTGAGGAGCGCCGTCGCATCACGTTCGGCATCGGTCTCGCGTGCGGTGAGCGACTCCTCAACGATCTCATATGCATCCGATGAGTCCACGCCGATGGTGTCAAACATGATCGGGCGGTGACGCACAAAGACCACGATCATCTTGCCGCTCGCGGCCTTTACACTGGGAATTACCGCTTCGATGGCACCAAGTGAGACGGCCGAATCATCGATGGCTACCAGAGTGTTCGCGAAAAGTGAAGTAGTTGAGCTATCTGTCATGGCGACCTCCTCGAGGCGAATCCTCGAACTGATGATTCATTAGCAAGGCTAACCGTAAGCGAGCCGACGCGCGACCGTCAATCATCCGCCGGATTCTTGCGATACCCGGGCGCCCGCGTGGTCCTGCCTTCGGCGGCAATCTCGGACCGATCACGATGCCCTCGTGCGACACCGACGTCATAGGTGGAGGAACCGCGCAATATTTCCCGAGGACATGAGGGCTGCCTCCGACTTGGGGACCTCCGCAAAGTTCGCGGCAAGGATCGTCTGCGAATTTGGCCAATCAGACTCTTGGTGGGGGAAGTCAGAGCCCCAGATGAGGCGATCGACGTGCATATCATGACGCATTTTCATCCCCGTCAGATCCTTTTGGAAACCCCAGTAACAGTGCCGTGTGATGTAGTCCGTAACGGAGCCAAATTTGAGCGGCTGCCAGTGCAAGAGGCGCTCAGCCCACAGCTGATGGCGAGCAAACCGTTGTTCGGCGACCTCAAGAAAGAGGGGGATCCAGCCGATCTGTGTCTCGGCGAAAAATACCTCGAGCTCGGGGAACCGATCGAAGGTGCCCGAGAGCACCAGCTGTACTGCATTCACCCCAGCCCCTCGTGCCATCTTTGCGACCTGCTCCGCGAACTGTGCAGTGCCCCGGATACGGCGACGAGCTTCCGGCTCCGACAAGGGATAGTCAAGAAGCGAGGTCACCCCCTCACGGCTGATCTCGCCGTGCACGGTTATGGGCATCGAGAGCGAAAGTGCCGCCTCCCAGAAGCGATCGTCCTCGGGAAACGGCCGCCCCGTTCCGTTAGGGAACCTACTTAAGAGGACGGCCCGAAGGCCCTCCCGTTTACACCATCGCAATTCAGCGATCGCGTCGTCGATGCTGGTCTGGGGAATTACGCCTACACCAAGCAACCGATCCGGCGATACTGAACAGTATTCACGTGCCAGATAGGTGTTATAGCCGCGCACAACGGCAAGGTAGGCGTCGTCATCGGAGATGTTGCGCCACAGGGCGGGCCCAGAGACGCCGGGAAAGAGGAGCTCCGCGTCGATTCCATCGGCGACCTGCTCTTCGAGTCGCTGCTGGGCCGTCCCCGTCCCTGCCGTTGCCTCATAGGTCTGGCCAAAGGGAGTCCAATTCTCACGACCCTTTCCACCGTAGAGATCCTGTGGCACCTCCCTTAACGGCACCCCCTCGATCAGCCATGCATCGCCGCCATCGGGAAGGCGAACAACCCGTGGCGTGCGGACACGATGTTGTGCATCGACACAGTGAGTCCAGCGCTGAGAGTCGATCTCAAGGTGCGTATCCCCAGAGATAATGCCGGTTGGCTTCACGCCTATATCCTCCTGCCGCGATCATTCACCAGGTGCGGCGTCGAGCTCATCACCTAGTGGCTGACTCCTTACCGCCGAGCCTCTGCGAGTGAGGTGGTGCGCGATCTCGCCTCTGAGATCGCGCAATGGGAACAACCCTTTGCAATCGCCATCCCCACGGGTAGTGTGAGACGGTTAGCTAGACAAACCACCATGTGTCCCTGGTCACCGGGCCCTCGTGTCTTTTCGCGCACGCCCACGCACCATGGATCAACCACACGAAAGAGGGTCCATGTTCAACGGATACAAAGTTCTCGACGTTCACAGCCACGTCTCCGTTCCGGCCTCCTCGCGCGGTTTCGTTGCGAACCTTCTCGCCTCGAACACCGCGGCGAAGAGCCCCTTCACCGAGGGTGGGCGTGACTCTGCAACGCTCGAGGAGTACCAGAAGACCGCTGCCGCCCACATCGACTACATGACCGAGCGTCAGATCGATGTACAGATCATTGGACCACGCCCGTACATCATGTTGGGGCAGATGCCTAAGCACCTCCTCCCCTCGTGGACGCGCTATGTAAACGACACCATCAAGCAACAGGTGGACTTCTACCCGGATCGCTTTCTCGGAGCCTGCCAGCTTCCTCAGCTCTCCGACGCAGAGGACCTCACCCACTGCCTCCCCGAGCTTGAGCGTGCCGTCAACGACCTTGGGTTCGTTGCCGCCTACGTAAGCCCAGACCCTGCAGGAATGCGCACGACGCCCGGCATGCACGAGCCGTACTGGTACCCGCTTTACGCCCGCTGCGAGGAGCTGCAGATCCCGATCATCGTGCACGGCACTACCTGTCTTGACCCACGCTTCTCGGTTGTCCCGCAGAACTACCAGCTCGGCTTTGTCATTGAGCAGTACCTTGCGACTCAGTTCCTCGGACACAGCGATGTCTTTGAGAAGTTCCCGGGCCTCAAGGTCATCGTCTGCCACTGTGGAGGCGCGCTCGATCGATTCATTCCTTCAGATGCACATCTTCCACAGAAGGACCTGTCGAACAACCTCTACTTTGACACCTGTGCGCACGACATCAACTACCTCACCGCAGCGGTGAAGCAGCGAGGTGTGGACCGGATGCTCTTTGGCACCGAGGCGCCAGGCTCAGGTGCGGCGGTTCGTCAGGCTGGAGAGGGACCAGGAAAGACCGGCGACGACCTTGTCCCCGTTCTCTCCTCCTTTGACTTTTTGACCCCGGATGATTTGAAGAAGATCTTCAATACGAATCCGGCGAAGGTATTTCCGGCACTTGGTCGCGTCTGATCAAGCCAAGCACTCTGTACGGGCCCACCTCTTCGGAGGTGGGCCCGTTGCAATTTCGGCAGCGGTTAGGCTCAAAAGGGTGAGTGCCCTCTTCTCCTTCCCAAACCCGGTGAATGACGTAGCTGCGCGTACCGTTGCTGCTGGCGTGTTGATCATGTCGGCGACCGCTGCGGTGACGGGCCAGCTCTGGATCACCATTCCGCTCGCCTATGGTTTCCTCGCTCGTGTCGCAACGGGCCCACGATTGAGTCCCCTCGGTCGTATTGCAACGATGCTCATTGCCCCCCGACTTCCCCGCGCAGAAAAGCTGGTCCCGGGGCCCCCAAAGCGATTTGCACAGGCGATCGGCGCGGGCTTTGCATTGACAGCTCTGACACTTTGGCTCAGCGGTGAGCCGACGATCTCACGATTCCTTCTCGGCCTGCTCTGTGTGCCGGCCCTCGCCGAATCGGGCTTTGGTTACTGTGTCGGCTGCAAGATCTTTTCGATTCTGATGCGCCTCGGTGTGATTCCGGATGAGGTTTGCCTGGAGTGCGCCGATATCTACAGCGCGGAGGCCGTCGCACATCGCACAGGTCGCTCCATCAGCGGAGCCTCATGATTGCCGTCGTGCACCAGACCACCCAGCTCTCGCTCCCCGATCTTGTCACCGCGATACGGCTGAGTTTGCACATCCTCTCCGCAACCATCTTTGTTGGGGGCCAGCTCACACTTGCCGGCCTATTGGGGACGATTCGCACACTTGGCGAGGGTGCCACGAAGCGGGTCGCACAGACCTTTGGTCGGATCCAATGGCCCGCCTATTTCATTCTCATCATCACTGGTTTCTGGAACGTCGCTGCCATGCACACCGGATCCGCCGCCCATTCCTGGGTCGTGGTGCTCTCCATCAAGATCGCAGTGGCGCTTCTCGCCGGGCTCTTCGCTTACCTTCATCAACGCGCGACCTCGCGACCAAAGCTCGCGGCATATGGCAGCCTTGCGGGAACTGCCTCGCTCGTCGCGCTTATTCTTGGGGCGCTCCTCTCGAGTTAGCGGGGCCCGAGAGACGTCCGCGCAGCAAGGGGTCTTGCACCAGTCGGTAGAATGTGAACCAGTAATTCTGCAGAGGGAGCGCACGATCAACGACCTACTCATCCGTCTGGAGAGCCGGGGATGGCGGATTACCCCGCAGCGTCGTGCGATCGCCGCAGTTCTCGTCGGCGAAAATGTGCATCTTGCTGCGGAGACGATCTACGAACGGGCTCGAGTACTCCTGCCAGAACTTTCTGTAGCGACGGTCTACAACACGCTGAACGAGCTGGTTGCGATGCGCGAGGTGCGCGAGGTCCAAAGTGGATCCGGACCCAAACGGTATGACCCCAATGTCGAAATTGCACATCACCACCTCGTATGCACCAACTGTGGCCGTCTTCGCGACCTTGCACTGCGCGGTGATATCCCCTCTATGGCGCCCGAGCGGCCGTACGGTTTTACCGTCACTGGTATCGATCTCACCTTCCACGGCCTCTGCCCTGACTGCCAACAGGAATCGACAGCGCCGCAGGCGCCGTAATCTGCAATTGCGTGAGTCGAGTCGGTCTTCGGAGAGAGTTTCCTCGCAGTCGCACTCTCTGTTGCCGCTCGTGCTCCCATCCGCTGGAGCTCCTGGCAGGGCGGAGGCGACGGGAGATCACGGACCATAGGCCTCTTTAGCTACTCGCCATGAGGGATCGTGCCCATCTTTCCCGCACGAAAATCGTCGAACGCCTGCTGCAACTCGTCTGGCGAGTTCATGACAAATGGACCGTACTTCGCCACAGGTTCGCCGATTGGCTCGCCCCCAAGGAGGAGGAGATCCAGCTGTGTTGCCGGTGAGCTCAGATCTTCGGTGCCGGTCACGACGAGAAAGTCGCCATCACGGAGCACGGCAAGCTGGCCGGTACGCACTGGCTGTCCAGCGCTCCCCACAGTGCCCGTCCCACCCAGCACATAGACGAGCGAGTTGTGGTGACGAGGCCAGGGCAGTTCTAGGCGCGCACCCGGCATGACCGATGCGTGCGCGAGTGTGATCGGCGTATGAGTACTCCCGGGACCTTCATTTCCGTCGATCGAGCCAGCGATCACCCGAACGAGCGCGCCTCCATCGCGTGAACGCAAGAGCACGAGCTGATCGCGTGAGATGTCCTGATATTTCGGGTCGATCCATTTGGCACGGCGGGGAAGGTTGACCCAGAGCTGAACGCCATGAAAGAGCCCGCCAGAGGCGACGAGCTCCGCTGGTGGGCGCTCAATGTGCAAGATGCCCGCGCCCGCGGTCATCCATTGAGTGTCGCCATCGCTGATAAGGCCGCCGCCGCCGATCGAGTCGCGGTGTTGAAATGTTCCGTCGATCATGTAGGTGACCGTCTCAAAGCCACGGTGTGGATGCCACGGTGTCCCCTTGGGCTCACCAGGCGCATACTCCACTTCGCCCATCTGGTCCATGTGAATAAAGGGGTCAAGATCTGCGTCTGTCACCCCGAAGAATGCCCGCCGAACCGGAAAACCCTCCCCCTCAAGGCCTGAGGGAGCGTTCGTCAGTTGGCGGAGCGTGCGCTCCCGCTCCGTGTCGCTGTCAATAGTGCGCACCTGCGGTAAAAGTAGGTCGTCGGTAACGGTTACGGCTGGCATGCTTACTCCTTCACGTCCTGTCCCTCGACACATCTTCGTCCGGGGCGAGGCATAGTTTCTCATCCCTTACAACACCAACCGGCGGGGATCTGTTCCCTCGCAGTCCGAGGGCAGATGATGGTCAAATCTTTGATTCCTATCGGTAGGTAGCTCGGGAGAACGCCAGAGAGAGTTAGGGGTGTCGCATCCCAAGCCACTCCCTCAGAGGCGAACCATGAATCTCCCGCACGATGACTGCGTTGGATTCGATGTAGTACGAAACATGCAGTCATCGAGGTATCGATGACTGGCCGACGACCGGTCGGTGACGCCATCATCTGGTTGATGCTCGGTCTGATCGTCACCATCGTGCTGATTGCGACAACGCACCATGGCGTCGCCTCGACACTGCAACGGGACCCACCAAGGCAATTGGCACATCCAACATCCCTCGACTCCTCACACAACACCAAATCCGTGCACTCAGGGACCCATACCAAGGCGAATGTTCAAACGCTGAGGGCGACACCTGGCGCCCTCCACTCGACGTCGTCCACCACCATGATCGCAGCGCAGACAACCACGATCACACCGACCGTCACGACATCTCCACAGCAATCTGCAATTACAGCCCCTGTCACGCCATTGGTGAATGCGACCTTGAGAGGCACCCTCCACGATCTCTCCGATATCGCAACTTCATATCCTGTTGCCGTCGGAGCGGGAATGGTGAGCGCCTCGCTCACCTGGTCCGGTCCCGCCGAGCTCAGCCTTGCGCTGAGATGCCCCTCGTTCTATCTGGTCGATCACTCCGCACTTGGCCTCGTCACGCTCTCTGGTCCAACACAACCGGGCCTCTGCGTGGTCCGCGTCGCGCTGATTACCACGTCGAATCTCCCGGCAACTCGCTACTCCATCTCTCTCCATCTTCCGCGGGCGAGCTGATCGCAAGATGAACCCTCGCGCCAGTGCACCCCAAACACTACGAAGCGGTCTGAGTGCGCTCCTTAAAAGCCTTCTCCTCGTGATCGGTGTTCCGCTCACGCTGCTGCGTCTCCTCAACTACACCGCGACTCTCACCTTCACCCGAGTTGACCTCTTTGCGATCCATCTCGTCCTCGGCGCCACGATGCTCTTCTGGTTGATTGCTCTCGTGCAGTTCACTACGGAACTGGTTCGTTTTCTCCGAGATCCAACGATTGCCGCTCCCGGATCATGGTCTGCCTCTTGGGCAAGTGCTGTTGTCGGATTGATACTTCTCCTCGCTGGATTGAGCCCAGCCGGCACAAAATCGCCGGTGACACCCCCCGGTATTCATCAGGTGATTCGGGCTCCCAGTCGAGGCACCTTTGATCTTCTTGATAGCTCCTCTCCGACCATCACCGCAGAGTTTGTCGGCGCCATGGGCGCGCTCGTTATTGCGGGACTCGTCCGTCGCCGGCAACAGCTCCTCCGCTCGCGCCGTGCAACGCGCGAGGTCGGCACGGCGCCGAACACCCCCGCTCCGGATCTTTGTCAACTTGATGGACTCCTCCGTCGCGAGGCGGATCTCCAGCTAGTCGAATGGATCGACCTCATAAATCGGCTACTTGGTTCGTTTGAGATGAGGGGCATACTCCCCGCGCCCGAGGTGGCGCTCCTGCGCGTCGGCGCACACGGTATTGAACTCCTCTTGCGCTCGCCCCGGCGGGACGCATCACCTCCATTTATCGTTGGCGAGGGCGGTTGGTGGTGGATACTTGATTCGACCAACACCCTCAGTGAACTGCGCTCGCTGGCCGGCAGCGCACCGCGCTCCATCCGCGCCTTGATCCCCGTCGGATCTGATGGCATCGGTGAGATCCTCGTTGCACTTCGTGGAGGCGATCTCCTTGGCATCGTCGGCGAGGAGGAGATGACGGAGGCCGCGATGCGTATTTTGGTCCTTCACCTTCGCCTCCTTCCCTGGTGCGACGAACTTGCCGTGGAACTCCTCGGTATTGAGCCACCTGCGCTGAATCAGATGAGTGTGCACCTACTCCCCTCGAGTGCGACGACGATCGCGGCACTCGCTGATCGTCCGTTGACCTCGGGAACGCAACGCAACGCCTGGCATCGCGAGCCGCTCATCATGGCAAGTCGCAATGGAGCGAGTGAACCCGTGCTGGCCGCAATAGACCTCGTCAACGCCGGAATTGCGGCGATTGTCGAGGGAGTGGAGGGAAATATCTCGCTGGTGTTTGACCACGATGGAGCAACACTGCTGCCCTATGGCCTCAAACTCAACCCACCCTTACTCCATGCTCCCGATGATCTCCTCGTGGAACGGCTCCTCGCTAGTTACGCCGAAAACCTGGCCCCGAGAGTATCGATCGAGCACCTGCAAGTTCGTAGCGGGCCGAGGACGAATTCGACAGATGGTCCGCGACTCAATCTCCTCCACGCCTCGCTTGAAATTATCGGAGGGCAACGTCTCCCCGGCAGTGGAGATGCGTCAAGGGTGATGGAACTTCTCGCCTACCTCCTTTTCCATCAACGCCATGCAACGCGAGGTGAGCTTGCACAGGCGCTCGGATTCGAAGCGACGACCGGAGGTCAGCGACGGATCGAGAACCTGCTCTCGATCGCTCGGGCGGTACTCGGGCGCGATCCCTCGGGTCAGGAATATATTGAGCTGCACCGCAGCGCCGAGATCGTCCTCTCCGATGATGTACGCAGTGACTGGCAGGAGGTGCTCGATACCGTTGCAGCGGCACGACAGGTGGACGGCAATCGTGCCTCCACGCTCTTACGATCCATGCTCTCCTCTATCGATACCAGCAATCTCCTCGCTGCTATGACCGAACTTCCCTGGTTTGTCGCGGCACGCCGAGATGATGAGATCATCTCCGTTCTCGTCGACGCCTGCCACCAACTCTTTGTCCTCTGCGCGGCTGTCGATGATGTAGAGGGAGCCTCATCAGCGCTCTCCATTGGAGGGTCAATCGAACCAAACTCGGAGATTCTCGCTCGCGACATGATGGCATTCGCAGGATCGCTCGGGGAGACGACACAGGTCGAGGCGACCTACCTGGCACTCGTTGAGCATCTCGAGCGCTTGGGAGGCATCGAGCCATCGCCCATTACGCGACGCCTCTATCGTTCGTTGCGTGACACCAGCCGTTAGACGCACATGGCGCGCTCATGAAACAAGAGGTCTGCCAACTACGCTGGCGCGATGGCCAAACGCCCCTCAACTTCATCAAAAAGCCCGCGAACCAAGTCAACGATATTGCAGCGGCGTAAGCTACTTTTTGGATTAGCTGCCCTTATTACCGTGGCGGTTATCGCGTTGGTGCTATCTCTCTCGCACCATAAGAGATCGTCCACCACCGCATCCGGTACCTCGGCAAAGTCGCCCTCCTTCGCCAGTTTTGGACCGACAATCTGCCCGCTCACGGATACCCCTGCCCCAACCGGCACTGCTCCGCATCGTCCTGCGCTAATGATCAAAGTGGGCAACGAACCCGGCGGCGCTCGACCTCAGAGCGGTCTCAATGAGGCGGACATCGTCTACGACACCCCCGCAGAGGGGGGCGTGATGCGATACATCGCGGTCTTCCAGTGCCGTGATGCATCACTCGTAGGCCCAAATCGATCCGTTCGCGAGGTCGACTGGCACATTGCTCG
>CAIMWD010000082.1 GCA_903845085.1 uncultured Acidimicrobiaceae bacterium | reverse complement strand
GAGCTCGTCCGAGAGCTCGATCCCATCCCGCGCGTGCTGCTCGTGAGTTCCGCAGAGGTCTATGGATCGGGAGAGGGGAGCGTGCTAACTGAAGAGGCACCCTTTCGTCCGGTCACCCCCTATGCAGCGAGCAAGGTTGCCGCGGAGGTCGTTGGGCTGCAGAGTTTCCTCGGTCGCGGAATTGAGGTGGTGAGGGCCCGGCCCTTTAACCACGTAGGTCCCCGGCAGGCCGATCAGTTTGTCGTCTCGGCGCTCGCACGGCGTATCGCGGAGGCAGAGCGAAATGATGTCCATGAGATCAGGGTTGGCAACCTCTCCGCAGAGCGCGATTTCGCCGATGTTCGTGATGTCGTACGTGCCTATCGCGAGCTCGCCATCCACGGCGTGCCGGGGGAGGTCTATAACGTCTGCTCGGGGAGTGCGCGCTCGATCGCATCGCTCCTTGACGCGCTGGTTGCACTCGCAGACCACGTGATTGAGCCGGTGATCGATAGTGCACTCTTTCGGCCCGTTGATGTTCCCTCGATTGTGGGTTCCGCCGCTCGACTCTCGAATCTGACTGGCTGGGCACCAACGATCCCTATCGAGGAGACGCTCGCTGACGTTTTGGCCTACTGGCGCACCGAACTCGACCGGTAACCATAGGAATTGAGAGTTCACCCTCTCGAAATTGCACTCCCCATCCCGCACCGGCGCTGCCAATTTGGCGGCGCGCCTCGTCAAAAACGGGCGGTCGCTCTAATGAGGGCGGGACGCCTGCGCTAGCGTCGTTGCATGCCGGAGGAGCAGATACCACCGGTCGTTGCCGTCGTAGTCGCGCACGACCCAGGTCCCTGGTTCGAAGAGTGCGTCGAATCAGTACTCGCGCAGGACTACACCAACTTGGTGATCTTGGTCGTTGATGCCGCAAGTACCGAGCCGATCGCTCCCCGTGTCGCTGCCATCTCACCGCAGATCTACCTCCAGCGCCTCGACCGAAACGCTGGCTTTGGACCCAGTGTGAATAGTGTTCTCGGACTTGTCGAGGGTGCGGGCTACTACCTCGCCTGCCACGACGACGTCGTTCTGGCACCTGACGCAGTACGACGCATGGTGGAGGAGGCCTTCCGCTCGAACGCCGGTATCGTCGGCCCCAAGCTCGTCGATGTGAATGAACCTGAGCTCATCTTGCAATTCGGGCTCGGCGTCGACCGCTTTGGTGCGCCGGTACGACGAGTCGAGCATCGCGAGTTTGACCAAGCACAGCATGACGAGGTGCGCGAAGTCTTTGCGATACCAGGTGCAGCGACGCTCGTCCGAGCAGACCTTTTGCTCTCGCTCGGTGGATTCGACCCTGAGATCTCTATGTTTGGTGAGGACGTTGATCTTTGCTGGCGAGCTCACATCGCCGGTGCACGTGTTGTCGCCACCCCCTTTGCGATCGTCGGGCATCGCGAAGCCGCCGCCAGCCGCCAGCGCGAGCTCCCAGAGGCGCGTGCACTGCAGTGGCGTCACGAGCTTCGTGCAGTAGTAAAGAATTACGAGGGAACGCACCGGATATTGCGGGTGGGGGAGTTGATGCTCCTCTCGATGATCGAGGCGCTGTACTTCGTCATTATCGGACACCGTCGCCGATCGCGAGAGGTGATCGACGCATGGCGTTGGAACTTTGCGCCGCAACAGGGGCTTCGCGACTATCGCTCTGCACTGGCGGAGGTTCGCAGGGAGAGTGACCACGCGGTCGCCGAACTGATGAGTAGCCGCACCTCGCGGCTGTGGCGTTATCTTCAGCCAGGTGTCGAGCAACTCTCCCGGCGTTGGAGCACAAATCGCGACGTATTCTCCAATTGGCAAGATGACCATCGTGGGCGGGGAAATGAGGTTCGCCCGCGTTGGGTGACAAACGCGATGTGGATCTCAGCGATCCTGCTTATTATCGGTGGACGATCGCTCATCAGCGCACACCTTCCGCTCATCGGTCAGTATCTACCGCTTCCCACCACGACTTCGCTACTCAGCCAGTACATCGGTGGATCGACCCATGCAGGGACTCAGGCGCTCTCGCCGGTTACGCCTGCTGCACTCCTACTCGGGTTGGTCGGCATCGTATTCGTTGGCGCGATGGGTGTCCTGGTAAAGGTCTCACTGTTTATTGCGATCGCGTGTGGCGGATTGGGCTTGGTCCGACTCGTTCGGCCCTTCGGTCCACCTACCGCTCGATGTGCCGCGGTGATTGCCTACCTTTACCTGCCGCTTGCGTGGAACGATCTCGCGAGCGGAGATCTCTCCGCGCTTGTCGCCTATGCAGCGACACCATATCTGCTCGCACGTCTCATGCGAGCTGGCGCGCGCCCTCCCTTTGTTCTGCACAGCTATCCGATCCGCTCCAAGGAGACCTACGGCGAGATTCTCAGTCTCGGAATATTGATCGGACTTACCGCCTCCTTCGCGCCCGCCATAGTGATACTCACTCCCTTGATGGCTGTGGGCTTGACACTGGGCGCGGTCGTGCTTTCGCGCAGAGAGATCGAGCTTCGCACGCTGTTTGTGGCATGTGGCGCGACGTTGCTTGCGTTGGTTGCGCTCGCTCCGTGGACCCTCTCCCTCTTTACGCACGGAGTGAATCTCGGTGCGCTTACCGGTTCCGCGACCGATCCACAGTCTGCGGCGCAACTCGGTCAGCTCTTCCGTCTTCAGGTGGGTCCCTATGGATCGGGCCCGCTGAGCTGGGGACTTCTACTCGGTGCCGGGTATGTTTTGATCACAGGTCGCTCCGTGCGCTTCGCCTGGGGAGTGCGTCTGTGGACGATGGGTCTCGTCGCCGTGTGCCTGACGTGGCTAGGGGCACAGGGCTGGCTTGGACTCGGTTGGGGTAATTCCGGGCTGTTCATTGCTCCATTTGCGGTTGCGATCGCGCTTTTAATCGGGCTTGGGGTGACGACGGTTCTGGAGGACCTCCGACGGTCCACCTTCGGGCTTCGACAGCTCGCAACGGTGATCTTCATCGGTGTGAGTCTCGTGGGGACCTTCCCGATTTTGGCCGCGACCTTGAACGGTCGATATGACATCCCCGCTACTGGTTATGACACGCTCCTCTCATGGATTAATCGCACTGGTCCTACGAAGAGTTCCGTGAGTTCGCCGGCCTCTCGCCGCGTGCTGTGGATTGGGAATCCGAGCGCACTGCCGCTCGTGAGTTGGGAGATCTCGCCAGGGCTTGCCTATGGCGTCGCCACGAACGGTCTCCCCGATGGCACGAATCTCTTTCCAACGCCAAGCGCAGCTGGCCTCGCTCATATCGCCACGGCGATCGGACTCGCGGAGTCCGGCTCCACGGTGCACCTTGGCGAGCTGCTCGCAAAAGATCAGATCGGATACCTCATCTTGCCGACCTCGGTGGCGCCAAATCTGTTGGGCTCTCAAAGCACCGCTGCCGCTCCAGCACCTCAGCTCCTTCTCAACGCGCTGACAAACCAAGACGATCTCCACCAGCTTCCCAGCGAGGGGGGAGCGTTGATCTTTGAGAACACTGCTGCTCCAGTCGCCGGAACAACCCACGGAGGTCTTGGTCGGCCGTTCATCATCGCGCTGTCGATCATCGAACTCTTCGGCTGGCTCCGCTTGGGGCGTATCGGGCTGCGCGAACGCCGTATCCGGCAGACAAAGCGCCGCCACGATCGACAGGAACGCGCGACAGATGAGCATGAGACGGGCTTTGCTCACGCGCTCGCAGAGGATGGCAACGCGGTCGAGGGCGTCGAGGTCATCGTATGAGTGAGCTCAAAGAGGTCTCTCCCGCGCGACGTCGCACGATCACGATCTCATTTATCGTTTTGATGGTGGGCGCGGGGTTCTTAAATGGGGTCGTCAAGCGCCATGACCTTGGAGGGAGCAGCGGTGTGACGGCCGCGACCTCCTCGATCACGATGAGTTCTCAAGCGATCTCGACGGCATGGTATTGCCCTGGCCCACTCGCCTTGGACCATCGTGGCGAGGGAAGTTCCGTAGAGATTACAAACGTTGCCCGTACGCGGGTGAACGCGCAGATTCACGTGGCAACGAACATAGGTGCCACCTTTGATATCTCGAGCGTCGTCGCTGGCTTAACCACCAAAGTGATGGAGATTCCGCGGACCCATACGCCCACCTATGGCGCGCTGACGGTCGTAATTAACGGAGGTGGTGCAGGCGTAAACGAGCGCCTTGTGACACCAAATGGCACAACCGTATCTCCCTGTTCGACGCACACCACGACGCACGCCGATCTTGGTGCTGGATCGACAACGGGACTCTCAAACGTTGCCGTTTCGCTCTACAACCCCGGAGCAACTCCTGCCGTTGCCAACCTTGGCTTTCTCTCGGGAGGCTCGCTCTCCAGCCCCGCTGCCTTCTCGTCGGTGCCGATCGAACCGGGTCAGGACGTCGTGCTCTTTGCCGGTCACGCCCTTCCGCAGCGTGCGCAGCTCTCCCCAGTCGTCACGACCGTGAGTGGCCAGATCGTCGTCGGCGATCTCAATCTTCGTGATCTCGACAACTCGTTGCACTCGTCGCTGACCGTCGCTAGCCCTATCGCCGCAAGAGCATGGAGTTTTGCTCCGGTGGTGGTTGCCCGAGCGCTCCACCAGCTCTTCTATATTCTGAATCCCAATCCCGCGAATGAACGTGTGTCGCTGGCGCTTCTCGGCGACGGCGCCAATGGTGCCACGACGATCTCCGTACCGGGCGAGACTGCTGGCCTCTATGAGGCTCCATCGCCGCTGCGTGCAGGGATTGAGGCGGCGACAATTACGGTGCTGGGCACCGGGACCATTATCTCTGAGCGCGAGGTGTCAACGACACATCGGGTCGCTCTTGGCGGTGTCGAGAGGGGCTCACGACTACCCGCGACCCTGCCCCGCGGATTCGCAATTACTGGTGCCTCGGGAGTACCGGTAACACGGTGGCTGCTCGCGGGCGGTGATGTCACCTCCACGGCGAGTGAGATCCTCGGATTCGAAAATCCAAACTCGGTCGCAATACACGTCACGATCACAGAATTGGTCAACGGTAGGGCGTTGGCCTTACGCGGACTTGCCCCGGTGACGGTCGCGCCACACACCTCTATAGGACTCGATCTTGGTGCCTATCTCGCCTCGTCCAGTTCGATCGCAATCGAAGTGATCGCGTCACGCCCGTTCTATGCGGGGATCACCTCCTATGGTCGGGGCACCTCTGGAATTTCGGCTCCGGCACCACTACCGATCGGTTAGATCACCAGTTCAACGGAGTCATGGCACCCAAGGTCACCGTTCGTTTGATCGAATGAGCTGACTGCGCGAAGGGCCGAACGCCGGCTCACCTTCGCCCGACAGCTCAGAATCTCCGTTAGTGAACCATCGGTGCTTGCCGAATCGGGTGGAATCCAGTATCGGTCGTGACCTACTCGGTCTGACCTGCTGCTGGGGGACGGTAGTCGATCGTCGTGGGAACCTCGCCCTCGACCGCAGGCGCTGCCTCCGTAGGAACCAACGGCTCGGGGGATTCCTCGGTCTCGTGAACCTCAAGGTTCTTTACGAGCGTCAGCGGCCGACCCAACATTCCGCTTGCAAAGTGCGGGGTCGTCGGGTTCTCGCCATGCACCGGTTCCCCGTAGGCATCATCGATCAGGCGAGCCACCTCGGCGCCATCAACGGTCTCGCGCTCAAGGAGCAATTCTGCAACTGCGCGCAACCCAGCGGCGTGTTCGGAGAGAATGCGACGAGCTCGGTCCTCCTGCTCGTGCAGGATCCTCGCGACCTCTTCATCGACGACGCGGCTGGTGTCGTCGGAGTAATCACGCGAATGCATGAGGTCGTCACCAAGAAAGACCATCCCTTGGCTTCCCCACGCCATCGGCCCGATGCGCTCAGACATTCCCCATTCGCGCACCATCTTGCGGGCAAGTTCTGTGTTGCGCTGAAGGTCATCGCTTGCGCCAGTAGAGAGATCACCATAGATAATGAGCTCGGCGACCCGTCCACCCATACGAACTGCGAGCGAGTCCTCTATGTATTCACGTCGGTAGATGTGACGGTCCTCGACTGGCAACTGATGCGTTACACCTAATGCCATACCGGTTGGAATGATCGAAACTTTGAGCAGTGGGTCGGCGCTCGGCAGTACGTAGGAGAGGACAGCGTGGCCCGATTCGTGATAGGCGACGCGCTCACGCTCTTCCGCAGTGAGCACCATGGTGTCGCGCTGCTGGCCCATGAGTACACGGTCACGAGCGGCATCGAAATCTTGCATCTCAATCAGCTGGCTACCGCGACGCACCGCACGTAGTGCCGACTCATTCACCAAGTTGGAGAGGTCAGCGCCGCTCATACCGGGGGTTCCGCGTGCGATGAGCTCAAGATCAACGTCAGGCCCAATGCGCTTATCGCGACAGTGCACGCGCAAGATCGGTACACGCTCCTCAAGATCGGGGAGCGGGACAACTACCTGTCGGTCAAAACGTCCGGGACGCAACAGGGCGGGATCAAGGATGTCAGGGCGGTTTGTTGCCGCCATGATGACGACTCCCTCTGCGCTGTCAAAGCCGTCCATCTCCGAGAGCAACTGATTCAGTGTCTGCTCGCGCTCATCGTGGCCACCGCCGAGCCCCGCACCTCGCTTACGTCCGATCGAATCAATCTCGTCGATGAAGATAATGGAGGGAGCGCCCTTTCGCGCTGTCTCGAAGAGGTCGCGCACGCGACTCGCGCCGACACCAACAAACATCTCCATAAAGTCAGATCCAGAGACCGAGAGGAAGGGCACTCCAGCCTCACCTGCGGTGGCACGAGCGAGCAGTGTCTTTCCCGTTCCCGGAGGGCCGACAAGGAGAACGCCCTTGGGAATTCGTGCGCCGATCTCTTTAAAGCGACCGGGAGACTTCAGGAATTCAACGACCTCTGAGATCTCCTGCTTCACGCCGTTGTACCCAGCGACGTCCGCAAAGGTGTTCTTCGGGCGCTCTGCCGAGTAGGCCTTTGCCTTCGATCGCCCGATGGACATTATGCCGCCCATCTGCCCCTGCGCGCGCTTATTCAGCCAGATCATGAAGCCGATAAAGAGGAGGAAGGGGATGAGGTAACTCAGCAGTGACATGAAAATATTCGAAGTGGGCGTCGCAAACTTCAAAACGGCGCCACTATTTTGAATGGCGGTCTGCTCCTCTTGAGTGAGTGACAGCGGTCCATTCGTCGTGTAGTTGACTCCGCTAGTCAGTTGGCCACTGATGCCACCGGTGTTGTTATCGACCGTGACAGTTTTGACAAGATGGCTCGGAATATCTGTTTTTAGGAAGGTGGACCACGAAACCTGAGTCGTGGAGCCTTTGGAGACAAAAGATGAGCCAAACAGGAGTAATACCAGTACGACAACTACTCCGGCGACCACCCATCGGATGGTTGTTTCGTTGCCCTGGGGCCGAGGCATCCCCGGACGCGACGACCCCGGCTTTTGGCGCATTTCGTTCTCTGGGCGGCTCATTTCTCTATCGTAGGCGCCACATCTCGCAATTCGAACAGCAGATCTCTCCCAATGAGAGCGGTCGAGTAGCCCGGGGTCGTACCGAGACCGTTCCCTTCCTCGCGTGGTGGGCTATTTGACCGTTTCTCCCCTGGCGACCAAGGTGGTGTCGTGGTCCTACGTCTACACGAGCGAATCGATGAGGTCTTCGGGAATCGGGTAGCGCCTCCGAACCCGTTCGGCATGGGCATAGCGCTCGTGGGCCTGGTGACCGGATGGCTCATCGCCAGCCTTGGCATTGCAGTAGGTGGCCATGTGGTGGCCGGTCACCATCTTGACCGCTTCGCACAGGATCTGATCGCTCTCGCAGGACTTTGGATGGGACTCGTCGGCGCGGTGCTCTCGGCACGGGCGGTCTTTGCGACGCACCTCCCTCGACCGAGTGACGGAACTCGACGGCCCGACGCCGCCTCTGACGGCTATTTAAGGCAGTTGCGACGCGATTTTGGTATCGCGATGCGGCCGATCGATCTTCCGCTCGGAATACTTGCAGGGCTTTTCTCGCAATACCTTTTGGCGCCGGTGGTAGAGGCACCACTCGTGCCCTTCGTACACCACCTCTACCAGCGTCTCAATGACCCTGCGACCTCGCTCACCAGGGGAATTCACGGGATCGATTTTGTCGTTCTCGCGCTTTTTACCTGCATCGGGAGCCCAATTGTTGAGGAGCTCTATTTTCGTGGACTCGTCTTTCGGTCCCTGCTGGGCCTTACCCGATCATGGGAACGTCACGTTCGGGTCCTTGGGCCCGTGCTCTTGAGCGCCGCGCTCTTTGGGATTGTGCATTTCCAACCCATTGAGCTACCGGGATTGGCCGCGTTTGGTGTGGTGCTTGCGCTCCTTGCCTATCGAACGGGGCGCCTCGGTCCGGGATTGATCGCGCACATCACCTTTAACGCGTCGACGGTCATCGCGCTCAGTCGCACCCATTAGGAGCATTGGCGGGGGCCAATGTCGCCATAGTCCTCGCGCGCTGTGCGAGCATGACTCGCTGGTATCTGTTCGCAAAGAACGAGGGAATAGGATTTTTCATCATGAGCACCAATCCGTCGCTCCGTGCGATCTTTAAAGCCTATGACGTCCGCGGCGTCGTTCCTGATGAACTCAACGCAGAGATGGCCTATGCAATCGGCTATGGATTCGCGACCTTTGTTCGTGGCGTCGAAGTTGGTGGAGGCAGTGAACTTGTCATCGCACGCGATATGCGTGCCTCTGGTCCCGAGTTGGTGGCCGCGATCATCGCTGGCGCGTCGGCCGCGGGAGCAAGGATCACCGATCTTGGTCTTGCCTCCACGGACATGCTCTATTTCGCGACCGGATACCTCGGACGTCCCGGCATAATGCTCACGGCCTCACATAACCCGGCCCGTTATAACGGGATGAAATTCTGTCTCGCCGGTGCAGCCCCCGTGGGAGAGGAGAGCGGTCTCTTGGAGGTGCTGAGAGTTGCCGAGGAGATCTTGACCTGTGTGCCCAATCCGATCCCGTCGATGGAGGTTCCTCACGCCGAACTTCTTGGCGCATTTGCGGATCACGTGCGTTCTTTCATCTCGGCTGACCAACTCGGCGGCCTACGTGTCGTCGCGGACGCAGCGAACGGAATGGGGGGACTCGTGGCACCAGAGGTCTTCTCCTCGCTTCCGGTGACCCTCGACCTGCTCTATGGCGAGCTCGATGGAAACTTTCCAAACCATCCAGCAGATCCCATCCAGCCGGAGAACCTCGTCGATCTGGTGAACCGGATCCGTGCGACCGGCGCAGATGTGGGACTGGCCTTTGACGGCGATGCAGATCGCGTCTTTCTGGTCGACGAACTGGGCGAACCCCTGTCGGGGTCGGCGACCACCGCGATCGTGGCCGACGCGCTCCTCGCTCGAAACCCAGGCGCAACGGTGCTGTATAACTGCATCTGCTCAAAGACGGTGAGAGAGGTGATCGCGGAACGCGGCGGGGTAGGGATCCGGACCCGTGTCGGGCATTCGTTTATTAAGGCGATCATGGCCGAGAGCGACGCGATCTTTGGTGGTGAGCACTCCGGGCACTATTACTTTCGCGACAACTACCGTGCCGACTCTGGCATTATCGCCGCGCTCGTCGTGCTGGAGGTGCTGAGCGCCTCTGGACGCTCGCTCTCAGAGCTTCGTCGACCCTATGAGCGTTACGTCGCCTCAGGTGAGATCAACAATACGGTGACCAACCAGCGTGGTGCCATCGAAGATGTGCGAGCACATTATGCCGCTCTTGGAGCGACGGTCGATGAGCTTGACGGGCTCACGGTGGACCTGGGTGAGTGGTGGTTCAACCTCCGTCCCTCAAATACGGAACCACTGTTGCGCCTCAATGTGGAAGCGCCAACTCAGGAGGCCTGTCGTGCTCGAGTTGACGAAGTGCTCGCCCTTGTCCAAAGCGGCGAGGGCTCCTGAGATGGCGCCGCTCGCAGATGACCTCCTTGACGTCTTGGTCGATCCCGTCGACCGTGAGCCCCTTTGGTACTTCGAAAGGGAGCAGCTACTCGTCAATCCTCGTCGTGGGGTCGCCTATGAGGTCCGTGAGGAGATCGCTGTATTGCTCGTAGATGAGGCGAAAGACCTCTCGGAGGCGGATGTTGCGGCGTTTCGCCTCCGTAAAGACGAGGTCCGAGTGACCGGTGGGGGAGAGGCCATCTGAAATATTGAGGTAGTTGGCATGCGCGAGTAGTTGCCACGTGCGATGCACCGACCGAGTCAGGGCCGAGAGAGGTACCCGCGGTCTAGAATCATCGCGACGGACTCGGAGCGGGTCTGTGGTTGCAAGTCGATGCCAGTCGCAGGCGAAACGACCCACGTAAGGCAACCTTGAGTTGCTGAGCATGGTGCGGCTTAGAGGTAAGACCCGCCCACCTCCTCATCGACGATCGATGTCAGGTGGAGAAGGGGCGAAACGTGTACCAGGTGCAGGTGTTGGGCCAACTCCGGTTGGTCGCCACGGCGCCACGCGTCACCTCCTCAGCGGGCGAGTGTGGGGACAAAGACCAGGTCAGCCGCTCCGAGTCTGTTGTAGTACGTGCAAGTGGCGCGATGCATCGGGTCGGTACCTGGTGATGCGTGATATGCCGACCGTGGACCTCGCAATTGTCGGGCCGACCGCATCAGGGAAGACAGCGCTCGCCGTCGAACTTGCCAGGAGCCACGAGGGTGTAGAGCTCGTGAGTGTCGATGCAATGGCGGTCTATCGACATCTCGATATAGGTACGGCAAAGCCCGATGCAAAAGAGCGAGAGGGACTCACCTGGCATCTGATCGATCTCGTTGATCCCACGGAGAATTTCTCGGTCGCGGATTTTCAGCGTGCCCATACAACGGCAAGAGCGAAAATCACCGCGCGATCACATCACGCGATCTATGTCGGTGGCACCGGTCTCTATAGTCGCGCCGTCGTCGATGGTCTTGACTTTGGTGGACGATTCCCCGAGATCGCCGCCGATCTTGCCGCTCGATGGGAGGAGCCCGGAGGCCCCGAGTTGCTCTATCGGGATCTTGTCGAGCTCGACCCTCTCGCGGCCTCGCGTATTGACGCACCAAATGGACGGCGCGTACTTCGTGCGCTCGAGGTGACGCTCGGGTCCGGACGTCCATTTAGTGCCTATGGAGAGGGCATGACCGCCTATGAATCGGCACCGATGTGTCTCGTGGGGCTACGACTGCCGCGCGAGGTGCTCTACCAACGCATCGTGGAACGACTTGATCGACAGATCGCCGCCGGGTTTATCGAAGAGGTCGCCTCCCTCAATTTGACACTTTCGCGGACCGCGGCTCAGGCGCTTGGCTATCGCGAATTCGCTGCGTATCTCCGCGGCGAGATGAGCCTTGCAGCGGCCCGCGAGCAGGTCATCACTCGAACTCGACGCTTCGCGCGACGGCAAGAATCATGGTTTCGGCGCGATCCAAGGATCAACTGGGTCGATGTGCTCGCGGGCGATCTTGTCGGGCAGGTTGAGCAATTGTGGACCACTCACTCCGCGATTGCCCATTGAGGGCCTGTCGTGGGAGGAATGGGTGAAACAATGGCGAGATGGGCTCGGTGCAACTAGAGAAGTATGAGGGACTCGGCAACGACTTCTTAGTGCTCGTCGATCCAGGTCGCACCTCGCGCTTCGACGCTGCGCTCGCGGTCGCCCTGTGTGATCGTCACCGAGGTCTTGGGGCAGACGGTCTGCTACGGATCTCGTTGGGCAGTGATGGTGCCGATCTCTTCATGGAGCTTCGGAACGCCGACGGCTCCGTCGCGGAGACGTCGGGAAACGGCATGCGATGCGCGGTTCTCGCGGGATGCGATGCAGGTCTCCTCGTCGCCGATGAACTCGTCGTTGGAACGATCGCCGGGCGGTCGAAGGCGACCATTCTCGCGGAGGTAGGTCGTGATGGACGTGCGATCCAGGTGGAGATGGGAGTTGCCACTATCGGGCGCCGTCCTGAATTCGATCATGGAGCTCGACGAGCCTTTGCTGTCAACATTGGCAACCCTCATCTTGTGTTGGTCGGAGAGGTGGACGACCTCTCGATCGAGGAGATCGGCCCGGAGCTTGAGGTTGCCGTGGTGGGTGGGCAAAACGTGGAGTTGGCAACGAAGGGCCCCGACGAATCGCATATCACCGTAGACACCTGGGAGCGGGGTGCCGGATACACCATGGCCTGTGGAAGCGGTTCCTGTGCCTCAGTTGCAGCGATGCACCTTGCCGGCCTTGCTGGCGCGCATGTCATCGTGCAAAATCCTGGCGGCACTGTCACTGTTGACCTCGCGGGTCCCTCAACGCAACCGTTCGTCACGCTGACTGGGGGTGCGAGGAGGGTCGGATCGATGAGGATCGAACAGGAGGACCTTGCGTCGCTCCTCGACATCACTGGGTTGCGCGAGTGAGCCTGATTGAACGTAGCTTCCGCGAGCGAATTGTGCTGGTGGGGGTCGTGAGCTGGCCTCGTACGCTGAGTGAGGTAGAGGAGAGCCTCGACGAGCTCAGCCTGCTCATCGATACGGCTGGAGCTGATGAGGCGGCACGGATCGTGCAATCACGAGATCACCTCGACCCAGCCACGTTGATCGGAAAGGGAAAGGTTGAAGAGCTCCACGAGATCTGTCTCGCGGTCGACGCTGACACGGTGGTCTTTGACGAGGAGCTCACTCCGGCACAGCAGCGCAACCTCGAAAAGATCCTTGGTCGTACCGCGATCGATCGCACCGCAGTGATCTTGGATATCTTCGCTCAAAATGCGCGATCCGAAGAGGGTCGCGCGCAGGTAGAGCTCGCACTCCTTCGCTACCGCCTTCCACGGCTTCGCGGTCGGGGAGGTGGCCTCTCCCAGCAGGCCGGTGGGATCGGCACCCGAGGTCCTGGTGAGACCCAGCTCGAGGTGGATCGACGGCGCATCATGCGTCGAATTACCCGATTAGAGCAGGAGCTCCGCGAACTTGAAGCGACCCGAACGACGCAACGTAAGTCCCGTCGTCGGGGAGCATTGCGTACGGTTTCGCTGGTTGGTTATACAAATAGTGGTAAGTCCACGCTGCTAAATGCAATGACCTCCTCTGACGTACTGGTCGAGAACCGCCTCTTTGCCACGCTTGATCCCCGCACGCGTCGAGCAGAGCTCCCCGGTGGCGAGGCGATCTTGATCTCCGACACCGTTGGATTTATCCGCAAACTACCGCACCAATTGGTCGAGTCATTTCAATCGACGCTGGAGGTAGTCGCCGATGCAGATCTCTTAGTGCATGTTGTGGATGCATCCAACCATGATCCTGAGGGACAGATGGAGGCAGTCCGAACGGTGCTTGCGGATATCGAGGCCGACCAGGTACCAGAACTCCTTGTCTTTAACAAATGTGACATCGCGCGTGAACAGGCAGACCTCTTTGCTGCGGGCATACCAGGCTCGGTTGCCTGCTCGGCACTGACCGGGGAGGGACTCGACCGAGTATTTATAGCTATCGCCGATCGACTGCGCGAGACCGACCGAGCGATTGAGTTCGACATCCCTTATGAGCGGGGTGATGTGGTGGCTGGTATCCATCGTGCCGGGCAGGTAGTCGATCTTGTCGATGTCGGCGATCATTTAGTGTTGACCGCGCGCCTAGATGAGCAGGGCAGGCGGCGGTTTGCAGAGTTCGTCCGCCATCTTGGTCCACCCGAGTTTGCAGATCCAGAGGGAGAGGAGGGCATATGACGATCGCGACGGAGCCCGTAATTCCCTTTATCCCACCGACCTACCCCTATGACCGCCTCGCGCCGATTGAGGCGATGGCAGATCAACATCGTGGTGGAGTCGTCGATCTCTCTATTGGGACGCCGTGTGATCCTCCTCCGCGAGCGGTGATCGAAGCCCTCGCGAACTCCGGAGCGGAGCGCGGTTACCCCGCATCGATTGGTTCTGCGCGGCTTCTTGAAGCTGCGCAGAACTGGATGTCGCGTCGCTTTGGTGTCGAGGTAGCTCGTCCCCAACTCGCCGCTTGCATTGGAACCAAGGAACTCGTCGCGGGAGTTCCTCAATGGCTTCACCTTCGTACCCCGGATCGCGACACCGTGCTCTATCCGGCGACGGCTTATCCGACCTATGAAATGGGTGCCCTGCTTGCCGGATGTCGCGCCGTAGCGGTTCCGCCTCGCGCCGATGGCACGATGGCGTTGGAGCTC
>CAIMWD010000081.1 GCA_903845085.1 uncultured Acidimicrobiaceae bacterium | reverse complement strand
GGGGGTTCGAGTCCCTCCTGCCCTGCTCACCCCTATCTAGAGGTTTTCCGTGAATCGAGAGCAACGACGACTCCTGCAGCGCCAGGGGCAACTGAATGCAGAGGGCGACCCCGTAGCGAGTCGTCCTGCCTCGCGTCAGCCTGCACGTCGCCCTGCTGAGGCGAAGCGGGCTAGTTTGGGGAGCCGTGCTGCGACCTACCTTAAAGAGGTACGGATCGAGCTCGGCAAGGTTTTGTGGCCAAAGAGGACCGAGGTAGTTCGTTACTCGAGCGTGGTTTTGACGACGCTGGTACTGATCGCTCTCTTGATCTTTGGGCTCAATCTGGTGTTTGCAAAGGGGGTCGCTCTTCTCTTTAAGTAGAGGAGAGGGGCCTGCAAGGTCGTGGTAAGGAAAGTTCTCACTGTGAGAGAAGTGGTCAGCGATGACCGGGAAAGTAATGGCGATGACGGACATAGAAAACGACGGGTCGGCGGACGCTGGCGAGTCGCTCGAAACGGATGGAGAGGTATCCCCGGTCGGGGATGAACTTGAGCTGTCCGGTGGCGAGCTACTCGACGAGTTTGTGGAGGACGCCGAGTTCGAGGAGATCCGACCGATCAGTGCCTACGACCGTCCCGGCTCGTGGTACGTGATCCACTCCTATGCAGGGTATGAAAACAAGGTGAAGTCGAACTTAGAGAGCCGTATCGTCTCGCAGTTCATGGAGGATTACATCTTCGAGGTGGTTATCCCGGTTGAGGACGTCGTCGAGTTCAAAGGTGGCAAGAAGGTCACTGTCTCGAAGAAGGTCTTCCCTGGCTACCTACTCTGCCGAGCAGATCTCACCGAGGAGGCCTGGGCGATTATCCGACAGACGCCGGGAGTCACCGGTTTTGTTGGTCCAGGAACAAAGCCCTCCCCGCTCTCACGCGCCGAGGTTGAATCCATTCTCGTCCCCGTCATTGAGGGTCATGAGGGTCCAGCCCCGAAGCCACAACGTCGTCCCCGTCTCGAGCACGAGATCGGCGAGACCGTTCGCGTCAAAGAGGGGCCATTTGCCGACTTCACCGGCAACGTCGCAGAGATCAACGAGGACCAGCTCAAGCTCAAGGTGCTCGTCAACATCTTCGGACGCGAGACACCGGTTGAGCTTGACTTCAGCCAAGTCGCGAAGCTGTAATCCGCAAGTAACGATCGAATAAGAGAGACGAGAGCATCATGGCACGTAGGCGCGTAACCGCCATTGTAAAGATCCAACTCCCCGCCGGAGGCGCAACACCTGCGCCACCAGTCGGTACCGCACTGGGACCACACGGTGTCCAGACGATGGAGTTCTGTAAGCAGTACAACGCCGCGACAGAGAACATGCGCGGTTCAATTGTGCCGGTCGAGATCACCATCTACGAGGACCGCACCTTCACCTTCGTTCTCAAGACGCCACCTGCACCAGTGCTCATCCGTGAGGCTGCAGGTCTCGACAAGGGCGCCAAGGCAAGCGGCCGCGAGACCGTGGGTTCGATCACTGAGGCACAGGTTGAAGAGATCGCCAAGGTGAAGTTGCCTGATCTCAATGCAAATGACATCGAGGCTGCGAAGTTGCAGATCGAGGGAACCGCCCGTTCCATGGGCATCAGCGTCAGTCGCTGACGGCGTCAAAGAGTTGTTAGGGAACTAGAGGAGCTGGCAGATGCCAAAGGGTAAGCGTTACATTGATTCGCTCAAGCGACTGAATCGCGATGAGCTCTATCCGTTGACCGAAGCAGTCGATATCGTGCAGACGAACGCGACGGCAAAGTTTGATGAGACGATCGAGCTCGCAATTCGCCTCGGCGTTGATCCACGTCGTGCCGACCAGATCGTGCGTGGTTCGCTCTCGCTCCCCGCGGGAACGGGGCGCACCTCACGCGTTGCTGTCTTTGCCGCAGGTGACAACGCAGCAGCTGCTCGTGCAGCTGGAGCCGACGTCGTTGGTGCAGATGACCTGGTTGCGCGTATTGAGAACGAGGGTTTCCTCGATTTTGACGTAGCGATCGCCACACCAGACCTTATGGTCCAGGTCGGTCGCCTTGGAAAGGTGCTTGGTCCTCGCGGCCTTATGCCGAACCCCCGTACCGGCACCGTGACCATGGATGTGGCAAAAGCGGTTGGCGAGTACAAGGCAGGTCGCATCGAGTACCGCACTGATCGTGTCGGGAATGTGCACGTCCCTGTCGGAAAGCGCTCCTTCACGCCGGAGCAAATCCTTGACAACGTCCGTGCTGTCATCGATGAGATAAACCGCGCAAAGCCTGCGGGTGCAAAGGGTCGCTACATGAGGTCGGTCACTTTGACCTCCACCATGGGACCAGGAGTCCACGTGGACATGGCGCGAATCCGTCCCGACGAGAACCTCGCCGCCTCTGCCTGAGAGGGTGATCTGCGGGCGGTCAAGAGCCCCCGCAAAGTGAGCTAACCTACAACACCTGCAGTGAGGGGCCCTGCCCCTTACGCCATAGACATCTGGTGCGCGAGAGCGCTCAAAGGGTTTAGGCCCGCCCGACGAGGCGAAGCGAGAGTATTCCTGCTTCCTTTGTTGGGCCAGCCTGCGCCCGTGACGGCGAGAGCCGACCGAAGGGAGCACAATATGGAGACTGTCGAACGAGCACCCCGCCCTGAGAAGGTCGCCGTTGTTACCGACGTCGAGAACCGCCTGAATTCTGCAAACGCGGCGATTCTGACTGAATACCGCGGCATCTCGGTGGCAAAGCTGGAGACACTGCGCCGATCGCTTCGCGACGCAGGTGGCGAGTACAAGATCTACAAGAACACGCTGGTCCGTCGAGCGGCCAAGGCGGCGGGCGTCGAGGGTCTCGACACCCTGTTGACAGGACCTACAGGAATCGCTTTCGTCTCTGGTGATGTCTCCACAGTGGCAAAGGTCCTCCGCGATTTTTCGACGGAGAATCCTGCGCTCGTGGTGAAGGGTGGCCTCATTGGCACAAACCTCATCGATGCCAGTGGCACTGCCGCATTGGCTGATCTTCCCTCGCGAGAGGTGCTTTTGGCGAAGATCGCCGGCATGTTTGCTGCTCCGATGCAGCAGTTCGCGAGCCTCCTCAACGCAGTTCCTTCGAAGTTCGCCTATGCACTTCAAGCGCTCATCGAGTCCAAGCCGGTCGAGGACGTTCCGGTTGCAGCTGCTCCCGTCACCGAGGAGCCAGCAGCCGAGGAGCCGGTAGCAGAGGTTGCAGCCGAGGAGCCAGCAGCCGAGGAGCCGGTAGCAGAGGTTGCAGCCGAGGAGCCAGCAGCTGAGGAGCCGGTAGCAGAGGTTGCAGCCGAGGAGCCAGCAGCTGAGGAGCCGGTAGCAGAGGTTGCAGCCGAGGAGCCAGCAGCCGAGTAACGCGAATTATCGCGCCCAAAGATTTGAACACTGACCACCAACTATCGCAGTAACAAAGGAAAGGGAACACCAAATGGCGACCAAAGAAGAGATTCTCGACGGAATCGCGAACATGACCGTTCTTGAGCTCTCGGAGCTCTTGAAGGAGTTCGAGGAGAAGTTTGGAGTAACCGCAGCCGCACCAGTCGCGGTTGCCGCAGCTCCTGCCGCTGGCGGCGCTGCCGCAGGCGCTGCTGTGGAGGAGCAGGACGAGTTCGACGTCGTTCTTACCTCTGCTGGCGAAAAGAAGATCCAGGTCATCAAGGAGGTGCGCACGCTCACGAACCTTGGCCTCAAGGAGGCGAAGGATCTCGTCGACGGCGCTCCAAAGACCGTTCTTGAGAAGGCATCCAAGGATGACGCCGAGAAGGCGAAGGCGCTTCTTGAGGGCGCCGGCGCCACAGTGGAGCTCAAGTAACTCCACCTCGTTTCGCTGGGAATTTTCAAAAGCCCAGCTCAATGCGGTATTAATTGCAACCGGAGTGGGTCACTTTTGATCGTGAGCCACTCCGGTTGTGCTCGCGTGTTTGCGCTGCGGGTTCTCTGCCCGAAGCACTTTTTTGCACGCTAGGATTATGAACTACCTTGTGCGACACCTCTGCGGTGGACTATCTCCTTTGGGGTGCTCATGCTCGGTCGCTATCTGTACACGTCGCCCACCACGCATGCGCTAGGAGTAGACCTTTGTCGTCTCGTTCCCGTACTCCTGAGCGGTTTTCGTTCGCCAACCTCGATGAGGTCCTGCCATTGCCGGACCTCGTTGCGGTGCAACGAGACTCGTTCGATTGGTTCCTCTCCCACGGTCTTGCGGAGACCTTCGCCGGTATCAGTCCGATCGTGGACTTTCCCGGCAAGCTCCAACTTGAACTTGAGTATGACCCTAACGATCCCGACCTTCGCTCCGATCCCAAGTTCACGATCGAAGAGTGCAAGCAGAAGGACATGACCTATAGCGCGCCAATTTTTGTGCGCGCCCGTTTCATGAACTCAGATACCGGTGAGATCAAGGAGCAGACGGTCTTCATGGGTGATTTCCCAATGATGACTCCGAAGGGTACCTTCATCATCAACGGCACTGAGCGTGTCGTTGTGAGCCAGCTCGTCCGCTCCCCGGGCGTTATCTTCCAGCCGGGCCGTGACCAAAAGATCATCGTAAATGGCACAATTCATCCCTACCGAGGTGAGTGGATTGAATTTGACGTCGAGTCAAAGCCAAACCGTGATGTATCCGCTGGTGCCCGCGTGGCACGCAAGCGTCGTATCTCACTCTTTGTCTTGCTTCGCGCGCTGGGATACGACGATGAGGAGCTCCTCGAGCGATTCGTGCGTCACTTTGACTTCCTCACCGGTCAGTGGGAGAAGGAGCGCGGAGCGATTACCACCCAGGATGACGCGCTGCTCGAGATCTACAAGCGCGCCCGCCCCGGTGAGCCGCTCTCGCTTGATTCTGCCCGTGCCTACTTCGAGAATGCTTTCTTTAATGAGCGTCGTTACGACCTCACCCGTGTCGGCCGCTACAAGCTGAACCGTAAGCTCGGACCAGAGATCGACAAGATGTCGAAGATCTTGGGCGTCGAGCTTGAACGGCCCGCTGTCGATCAGGGCGTGTTGAGCCGCAGTGAGATCCTTGCCTCAGCGACCTACATGCTGCACCTCGCAAATGGTGAGCCCGGGTACCGTCTCGACGATCAGGACCACTTCGCGAACCGTCGTATCCGTTCTGTTGGGGAGCTAATCCAGAACCAGCTTCGCATCGGTCTCTCTCGTATGGAGCGTAACGTTCGCGAGCGTATGACCACTATTGAGGCAGAGGCGATCACGCCACAGGCACTGATCAACATCCGCCCAGTTGCTGCGGCAATCAAAGAGTTCTTTGGTACCAGCCAGCTCTCGCAGTTCATGGATCAGCACAATCCGCTCTCTAGTCTTGCGCACAAGCGCCGGCTTTCCGCGCTTGGACCTGGCGGTCTCTCGCGCGAGCGCGCCGGCTTCGAGGTGCGTGACGTGCACACCTCGCACTATGGCCGCATGTGTCCTATTGAGACACCAGAGGGCCCAAACATCGGTCTGATCGGTCACCTTGCCTCATACGCCAGGGTGAACTCGCACGGATTTATCGAGACTCCCTACCGCAAGGTGGTAAACGGTCGCGTTACCGACGAGATCGTCTACCTTGCCGCTGATGAGGAGGAGGAGTACGTCATCGCCCAGGCCTCCGCGGTCACGGACGAAAAGGGTAACTTCACCTCCGACCGTGTGCTTGTGCGCCGAGGGCCACAAGGTGCTGGCGTCCGCGTCGGTGCGACGACCACGAGCTACGGCTCGACCAGTGAAGTCGACTTCGTGCCTCCTGCAGATGTCGACCTGATGGATGTCTCGCCAAAGCAGATCGTCTCGGTCTCCACCGCGTTGATCCCCTTCGTAGAGCACGACGATGCAAACCGCGCGCTGATGGGTGCGAACATGCAGAAGCAGGCGGTACCGCTGCTGGTTCCTGAGGCTCCCTTTGTCGGAACCGGTATTGAGGCCCGTGCTGCACAGGACGCCGGCGAGGTCATCGTTGCCGAGGGCTCAGGCGTGGTAACGAAGATCACCGGCGACACTGTCACCATTGAATACAAGGCCGGACAGCGCTCGCGTTCGGAGCAGGCACTTGGACGTGTTACCTACGGTCTAGCTAAGTTCCAGCGCTCGAATCAGAACACCTGCATCAACCAGAAGCTCCTCGTTGCCGAGGGCGACGAAGTTGAGCTTGGCGACATTATCGCCGATGGTCCTTCGACCTATCTCGGTGAGCTCGCACTTGGTAAGAACCTGCTGGTGGCCTTTATGCCATGGGAGGGATACAACTACGAGGACGCGATCATCCTCTCCGAGCGTCTCGTGAAGGACGACGTGCTCACCTCGATTCACATCGAGAAGCACGAGATCGATGCACGTGACACCAAGCTCGGTGCGGAGGAGATCACCCGTGATATCCCTAACCTCTCTGAGGAGATCCTCTCCGATCTTGACGACCGCGGGATCATCCGCATCGGCGCTGAGGTTGGACCTGGCGACATCTTGGTTGGAAAGGTCACCCCGAAGGGTGAGACGGAGCTCACTCCAGAGGAGCGACTCCTCCGCGCCATCTTCGGCGAGAAGGCCCGCGACGTTCGCGACACAAGTCTCAAGGTGCCGCACGGTGAATCAGGCAAGGTCATTGACGTTCAGGTATTTACCCGCGACGAGTCCCATGAGCTTGCGCCCGGCGTAAACCAGCTGGTACGTGTGTACGTTGCCCAGAAGCGAAAGATCTCCGAGGGAGACAAGCTCGCCGGACGCCATGGAAATAAGGGAGTTGTCTCTCGGATTCTTCCCATTGAGGACATGCCATTCCTTGCCGACGGCACCTCCGTTGACATCATCTTGAACCCACTTGGTGTGCCGAGTCGAATGAATGTGGGTCAGGTACTTGAGTCGCACCTGGGTTACGCCGCGCGTTGGGGATGGTCATCGACCAAGGAGGGGGAGTCGACACCTGTCGCCGCCTCACGTGGCACAGAGTCAAAGACCCGTCCCCGTACGAAACCAGCGACGCTTGTCGCGACGCCTGTCTTCGATGGAGCTCACTGGGATGAGGTCGCTCAGGCGGGCCGTCACTCGACGATGCAACAGATCTTCGCGGATCTTCACCCCGACAGCGCCCATGGCGAGACTCGCCAGATCCTGCCAACGGGTAAGGCGACGCTCTACAACGGTCGTACCGGCATCGCCTATGACAACCCGATCAGTGTCGGCTACATGTACATCTTGAAGCTGGCTCACCTTGTCGATGACAAGATTCACGCTCGTTCCACTGGTCCTTACTCCATGATCACCCAGCAGCCACTTGGTGGTAAAGCACAGTTTGGTGGCCAGCGCTTCGGTGAGATGGAGGTGTGGGCGCTTGAGGCATATGGGGCTGCCTATGCCCTCCAAGAGCTGCTTACCGTGAAGTCCGACGACGTGCTCGGTCGCGTCAAGGTCTACGAGGCGATTGTAAAGGGTGAGAACATCCCGGAGCCCGGTATCCCGGAGAGCTTCAAGGTGTTGATCAAGGAGATGCAGTCACTCTGTCTCGACGTTGAGGTGCTCGCCGCCTCCGGTGAGGAGATTGAGATGCGCGAACTTGATGAGGACATCTATCGAGCCGCAGATGAACTTGGTATTGACATCAGCCGCCCAGAGCGCGGTTCGGATGAAGAGGACGCACGCCGTGCAGCGGAGAGGAGTTTCTAATGCTCGACGTCAACGAGTTTGACCAACTACGTATCGGGCTTGCCACCGCGGATGACATCCGTAGCTGGTCCCGTGGTGAGGTAAAGAAGCCAGAGACGATCAATTACCGCACTCTGCGTCCGGAGAAGGACGGCCTCTTCTGTGAGCGCATCTTCGGTCCAGTGAAGGATTGGGAGTGCTACTGCGGTAAGTACAAGCGTGTCCGTTTTCGCGGCATCATCTGTGAGCGTTGTGGCGTTGAGGTCACGCGTTCGAAGGTTCGTCGCGAGCGTATGGGCCACATTGAGCTCTCCGCCCCTGTGGTGCATATCTGGTACCTGCGTGGTACGAGGTCTTGGCTTGCCTATCTCCTTATGGGGACTGAGGCGCGCGAGGAACTCAAGGCCAAGCAGTTGGAGAAGGTCATCTACTTCGCTGCCTATCTGGTCACCTTTGTCGACACGGAGAAGCTGCACAACGATCTTCCCTCGCTTGAGACTGAGCTCGCAGCTGAGATAGCCCTGATCGAGAAGGGGCGTGACAACGAGGTAAATCGTCGTCTTGTCGCTCTCGAGAAGGAGCTCAAGGAGCTCGAGAAAGAGGGCAAGAAGGAGACGGAGATCCGGGCGCTGCAGAAGCTGCGCGAGCGTGAGATCGTCGCGACGCGTGACCGTGCGGAGATGGAGATCACTATGGCCCGTAAGGGTCTCGATGAGCTCCGTAGCCTCTTCTCCCGTCAGATCATCGAGGATGAGCTGCTCTGGCGTGAGCTTTCTATGCGCTATGGCGACTACTTCGAGGGTGGCATGGGCGCAGAGGCCATCGCCCAGCTGATTGAGCGAATCGACCTTGATGAGGAGGAGATCAAGCTCCGTGCGGCGATTGAGCCGACCGACGGACGCCGTCCCCTCTCGGCGCAGCGCAAGCAGAAGGCGATTAAGCGCCTCCGTATCGTCTCGGCGTTTAACCGTCGCGACGAGGAGGGGCGTAGAATTAACAATCCTGCTGCCATGATTCTTGGTGCTGTTCCGGTGATCCCGCCCGACCTTCGTCCTATGGTCCAGCTCGATGGTGGCCGTTTCGCGACCTCTGACCTCAACGACCTTTACCGTCGCGTGATCAACCGCAACAACCGATTGAAGCGACTTTTGGATCTTGGTGCGCCAGAGATCATCGTTAATAACGAGAAGCGCATGCTCCAAGAGGCCGTCGATGCACTCTTTGACAATGGACGACGCGGACGTCCGGTATCGGGTCCTGGAAATCGCCCTCTTAAGAGTCTCTCTGACATGCT
>CAIMWD010000080.1 GCA_903845085.1 uncultured Acidimicrobiaceae bacterium | reverse complement strand
TCGCCTCGGCGGCAGCGAGTCCGGGAGCACCGGTCGCCGCGTTTGCGCATCCCGAGTTCAAGATCACGCCGCGGGCATACCCAGAGGTGGCGGCGAGATGACGCCGCGAAAGCTGCACTGGCGCCGCGGTCGCCAAATTAGTCGTGAAGACTCCCGCAGCAGCGACCGGGCCATCGGTCGCAACAACTATCGAAAGGTCGGGATCACCGCTCTCTTTAATGCCGCAGCTCATCCCGGATGCAGAAAATCCCTTTGCCTTAGTCACGCTCATGGAAGTAAAGCCACCTTTGGTAGACCCGCACTCTCGTCGAGGCGGAGGGCGACGTTAGCCGCCTGAAGCGCCTGCCCGGAACCGCCCTTGGTGAGATTGTCAAGACAGGAGAGAACGATGATGCGACCCGAGCGCGGATCGACGCGAGCACCAATATGCACGTTGTTGGAGCCGTAGGTCTCACGGGTGGCCGGCAGGCCATCAGTGATGTGAATAAATGGCTCGTCACGATAGAAATCACGATAGAAATCGAGCACCATCTCGGTCGTCATCGGCGCAGTCGGCTCCAGATAGATAGTGGCCAAAATTCCCCTTGTCATGGGCAGAAGGTGGGGTGTAAAGAGAACACTCGCGCCGGTCGCCTGCTCGATCTCAGGGGTGTGCCGGTGTGTGGTCACGCCGTAGGCAACAAAATTCTCATTGACCTGAGCATGGTGAAAGGCGGGAGCTGGCTCCTTTCCTCCACCCGAGGTTCCGCTTGCTGCATCGATGATGACACCAGTCGAGCGCACGAGCGCCGTGCTGACAAGTGGCGCAATTGCAAGCGAAGCAGCCGTGACAAAACAGCCAGGAGAGGCGATGAACCGAGCGCCGGCAAGCTCCTCGCGCGCCAGCTCGACCAGCCCATAGACGCTCCTTTGCAAGAGCTCAGGCGCCTGATGCTCAAAGCCGTACCACTGGGTGTACAGAGCCGGGTCGCGAAGACGAAAATCAGCACCAAGGTCGACGAGCAGCGGCACTTGATCAACCAGCGCCGGGACGATCCGCTGTGAGGCACCCGAGGGTACGGCGACAAAGACCACGTCACACGCGAGCAAAGCGTCAAGGTCATATGGTTCAAAACAACGAGAACCGTAGGCACCCACCAGTCCGGGGTAGAGCGCACCGAGGGGCCTGCCTGCGGAGGAGTCGGCCTGAATCGTTGCTACCTCAAGGGTTTCGTGCGCGGCCAGTAGGCGGAGTAGCTCCGCGCCGAGGTATCCGGATGCCCCTACGATTCCTGTCTTCATAGCATGATCATACAACTATCCGCATGATCATGCAGTATCGGCGGGAATTCTCACTCCTGCGTGCCTGGCCACCGATCGTCAAGGGCCTCGCGTAACGAGCCGATGAACGCGCCGGCGCCCTCCGGGCCCTCGCCGTTTAAGAGGCGACGTATCAACGCGGATCCGACCACCACTCCGTCAGACTCCTCGCTAATGGTCACTGCCTGCTTCGGTGTGGTTACGCCGACGCCGACAAGCACCGGTGTCTCGGTCACCGACCGGCATCGACGGGCGATAACTAACGCCGAGTTCGCAACATCAGCACGCTCTCCCGTTACGCCGAGAAGGCCGACGGCGTAAACGAATCCGTGGCTTGCCTCGCAGATTCGCAGCAATCGACCCTCCGGGGTAGTCGGCGCAACCAACTGCACCGCATCAACACCCGCCGCCTCCGCCTCACTCATCCACTCGGCGGCCTCGTCGATCGGTAGATCGGGGAGGATGGCGCCGGAAACACCGGCAGCCGCCAGTGATTGCGCCATTCGGTGATAACCCGCGTGAGCGAAAAGATTGACGTAGGTCATCACGGCCAGTGGAACCTCGACATCTGCTCGTGCGAGCTCGGCGAGAACCGATGCTGGTGTCGTACCGCGTGCAAGTGCACGGACGGAGGCCTCCTGAATAACCGGACCATCCATCACTGGATCGGAGAATGGTATGCCGATCTCTACAGCATCAGCCCCTGCCGCAGCCACAGCGCGAACGATATCGAGCCATCCCTCGTCAAGACCTGCGGTGACATAGGGAACCAACAGCTTGCGACCTGCATCCCGATTCGCCCGAAGGCGCTCCTCCAATGGACCCACGACTCTCACACTCATGAGAGCAGCTCCATGATCTCTGCAACATCCTTGTCGCCGCGACCGGAGAGCGTCATAAGTATCCGCTCCCCCTGTGCGATCTTGCCCTCCTCCGTGGCCCGAATGATCCAGGCAAGAGCGTGGGCTGGTTCGAGCGCTGGAAGAATGCCCTCGGTCCGAGCGAGTCGCTGAAACGCATCTAACACCTCTGCATCGCTCACCGACTCATAGGTAGCCCTTCCAATGGCGGCTAGATACGCATGCTCTGGACCAACCCCCGGATAGTCAAGGCCAGCAGAGATAGAGGTGGCCTCCTCGATCTGACCTGACTCGTCTTGCAGGAAGTTCGATCGCATGCCATGCACGATTCCAGCAACACCGTGTCCGTTAGCTGCACCACCCTCCGGCTCGACGCCAACCAACCGGGCCTTCGTATCTGCAAATCCGGCAAATGTGCCCGCAGCGTTCGAACCGCCACCCACACAGGCAACCACGAGGTCGGGGTCCTCTCCGTTCAAGATCACACGACACTGCTCGCGGGCCTCCTCGCCGACCACGCGTTGGAATTGCCGAACCATAAACGGATAGGGATGTGGACCTACAACCGATCCGATGCAGTAATAGGTGCTCTCCACCGAGGCAACCCAGTCACGCAGCGCATCATTAATTGCGTCTTTCAGCGTGCGAGCTCCGGAGGTCACTGGAATCACGGTTGCACCGAGAAGTTGCATCCGAAAGACATTCAATGCTTGGCGCTTGACGTCAACCTCACCCATATACACGACGCACTCGAGACCCAAGAGGGCCGCGGCAGTCGCCGAGGCGACACCATGCTGTCCAGCTCCCGTCTCAGCGATGAAACGATGCTTCCCCATCCGCTTTGCGAGCAGGGCCTGTCCGAGCACATTGTTGATCTTGTGCGATCCAGTGTGCGCCAGGTCCTCACGCTTGAGCATCAGTCTGATTCCGAGCTCGCTCGAGAGCTGTCGACACTCCGTCACTGGCGTTGGTCGCCCGGCATAGGAGTGTAGAAGCTCATTGAGTTCCGAGCGAAAGAGGGGATCGTCCCACGCCTCGTGAAAGGCACGCTCCAGCTCCAGGCAGGCCGGAACCAAGCTCTCGGGAACATATCTTCCTCCGAACTCGCCGAAACGCCCAGCCTCATTGGGCTCGCCCATCATCGAAGTTGCCGCTGTCACTCTTCCTCCTGCCAGTTGTACAAGGGGGTCTGGAGCTGGTCCTGCGCCGGCTCGGCCTCAGAATTCTCCGTTAACGATTGTTCTGCCTCACGAACCGCCTGCATAAAGGCACGGAGCTTACGGGGATCTTTGTGTCCAGGTGAACTCTCGATGCCCGAGCTGACGTCGACTCCGAAGGGCCGCACCTGCCGGATGGCCTCTCCAACGTTCTCCGGTGTGAGACCTCCGGCAAGAATCAATCGATCAGAGCTCGGCAGCTGGCGTAGCGCCTCCCAATCAAATACTTCACCAGAGCCGGGACGTGGCGAATCGACGAGCAGCGCGTCGGCCGGATACTCGAGTGCCCGGACGAGCAGTCGCGAATCGACACCGAACGCCTTTATGAGAAAGTGAACATGTTGGCGGATGCGCAGCGCATCCTCGGGCAGCTCGGAGCCATGTAGCTGCACGCCCTTCAGACCGGCCTGTGTCACCACTTCGATCACCCGCTCAGGCAGCGAATCACGGAATACGCCAACGGTGAGCGTTCCTCCGGGAAGACGTCGATTGATCTCCGCCACGGCGCCGATCGCCACCTGTCGAGGCGACGGGGCAAAGACAAAGCCCAAGGCATCAGCACCCATCGCGAGGGCGAAAAGTGCGTCCGACTCATTTGTGATCCCACAGATCTTGACGAACATCAGCGACCGTGCGCACTCTCAAGCTCACCGTCGCCGCGTAATGCACCGAGCGCTTCGCCGGGCGACTCTGCAGTCACCAATGCCTCTCCGACGAGAATCGCCTGGTAGCCCACCTCAGCGAGTGACGATACGGTCGCACGGTCAGCGATCCCTGATTCTGCTACTCCGACTATGCCTTTGGGGAGGAGTCGTCCGACACGGCGAGCACGATCATGATCTACCTCAAATGTGTGTAGGTCACGCTGGTTCACCCCAATCAGGGTGGCACCAATCCCAATGGCGTGTTCAAGCTCCATCTCATCATGGACCTCAACGAGCACAGCAAGACCCAGCGCAGACGCCAACGCGTGAAAATCGCGAAGTTCATCTTCCGAGAGCGCAGCCACAATAAGCAGTACCGCATCGGCACCCATGACCCGTGCCTCGTAGATGTCTGCGGCGGCGACGGTGAAGTCCTTTCGGAGCACTGGCAGAGTAACGACGTTGCGCGCGGCGATAAGGTCCTCGCGTGACCCGCCAAAATGAGCCTCGTCGGTGAGCACAGAGAGACATGCGGCGCCGGCTCGCTCGTAGGTGGTTGCCAACAGCTGTGGATCGAGTGAGGGGGCCAGATCGCCCTTCGAGGGGGACCGTCGCTTTATCTCCGCGATAACTGCGAGAGCCGAACCCGAACAGCTGTCGCGGAGCGCAGCAGTAAAATCTCGTGCCGGTGGCATCGCCGCGGCCTTGGACTCCAATAGTTCAAGATCGATCTGCTGGTCACGGACACGATCGCGGTGCGCCGCGACGATCGCGTCGAGGTAGGTCGACATCTCGCAATTGTAGTGGCTCGATCGGTTTCCCCATCCGCGCTCCTCCCCAACTTTCCGGCACGGACGCGCCGAGAATCTTTGTGTGCAGGGGACAGCACACTGGGTAAAGATGAGTGACGTGTCCAGCGAAGATCTCTCCAATGAGCCAATGCGTGCGACCGTTGGCACCATCGTCGTCATCGAGGATGACGCGAACATCGCAGAGCTCGTAAAGCTCTATCTGTCGAACGCGGGTTTTCGCGTGCTCCTCGCAGGAGATGCGCGTACCGGCATGACGCTTATTGAGCAGGAGCGCCCACTACTAGTGCTCATGGACGTTGGCCTTCCTGGCCCAATCGATGGGCTCGAAGCCTGTCGGCAGATTCGCAAGCATGACTCTGTGCCGATAATTGTGATTACCGCCCGAGGCGACGAGGCTGACCGGATCAACGGCCTCGAGATCGGTGCAGATGACTACATCACCAAACCCTTCTCGCCAAAGGAGCTCGTAGCAAGGGTAAGAACAATTCTTCGGCGAGTCGACTCATTCCAGGAGGATGCGCAGGAGATTCAGGTAGTAGGGGCGCTTTCACTCGATGCAAGACGTCGTGAGGTCACTCTCAATGGCGAACTCGTGGTCATGACGGCGCGCGAATTCGATCTCCTTGAATTCTTTCTCTCGCACCGCGGAGTCGTGCACTCACGACGGCAGATCCTCGATGGGGTGTGGGGTCGTGGTTGGTTCGGAGATGATCGCACCGTCGATGTCCACGTCCGTCAACTCAGACGAAAACTCGATGATGCGTTGCCATTGACGACCGTCTGGGGCGTGGGC
>CAIMWD010000079.1 GCA_903845085.1 uncultured Acidimicrobiaceae bacterium | reverse complement strand
CTGTCAGCGGCTCTACCTGATCTTGGAGCCAGAGGGGCATCTCGACTGTTGAGCAGGCGACCCCTCCACGCTGAGCGAGGTAACTAACTCGAGGAGATATCTCGCAGATCAGACTCAGTCTGATTATGGGATCGAAATGGTGGGGAGGAGGGCGATACGGCGGGCGAGGTTGACCGCATGGTCGCCAAGTCGCTCGTAAAACCGGCCAAGAAGAATGACCTGCGAAGAGATATCCATCGCCATCTCTCCCTTTGCGACCTCTTTGGTGAGTTGGTCACGCAGGTCGTCAAGCTCCTCGTCAGCGAGGTCGATTCGTACGGGATCACTTAGCCGATCGATATAGGCATCCGCCGCCTCGCGCCACATCGAGGTGGCGATCTCACTCATCCGCTGAAATATTCCGCGAACGCGTGGCGACATCGAGGGGCCGACGTTAAAACGTGCGCGTTGTGCGATGTGTTCGGCCAAATCGGCACTTCGCTCAAGCTCCGGAAGGATGAGCAGGACGCTCACTAGATTTTTGAGACTGTCGATCTCCTGCTCGCTCTGTTCAATTTCGAGCCATACCAAGGCCTCAATTTCGGCGGTGAGATCGTCGATCACGAGATCTGCCTCAACAATATTGTCGGCAGTATCGCGTTCGCCGCCAAGTAGCGCCATCGTCGCACCAGAGACTGCCTCGCTGACCAAGGCGAAAAGGCGGGTCACTCCTAGATCAATCGGGGAGACAGTGCTCGCGTCGTAGGTCACGTGACGACATTAGCTGTGGTGCCTAGGAGCCGGCGTCACGTTTGCAGGTGATTCGTGTCGATCTTTGCCACACAACCTTTATGCGGCGCTACTCAAAGAGCGAGGGCTCCTCTTCGGCGATCCAATCAAAGAGCGGCTGAAAGGAGTACCAGCCAGCCTGATGTGAGCCACTCTGCTGACGGGTGAGTTCAGCGACCTCAGGGGCGATGAGTCTTGGCTTTCCGGCGGCCTCCGCAAGCAGCTGAGACTCACATGATCGTTCCATCTTGATAAACCACCACGCTGCCTCGTCGACAGTGGTTCCAACGGTTAGCAGCCCATGATTTTGTAGAATTATCGCCTTATTTTCGCCCAGCGTATGAGCGAGCCGTTTGCCCTCATCTGATTCCAGCACGACGCCAGTAAAATCGTCAAAGAGCGTGTGATCGTTATAGAAAGAGCAGACATCTTGAGTAATCGGATCGAGTAGTCGACCAAGCGATGACCAGGTCTTGCCATACATTGAATGCGCGTGCGCGGCGGAGACCACGTCAGGTCGAGCGGCATGAACCTGCGAGTGAATGGCGAAACCAGCGGCGTTGACATGCTTGGTACCCTCCACTACCTCGCCGAGATCGTTCACCAACAAAAGGTCGCTGACCCTGATCCTCGCGAAGTGGACACCATAGGGGTTTACCCAGAAATGATCAGGACGCTCGGGGTCGCGGGCGGTGATGTGTCCAGCTGTCCCCTCGCTCCAGCCGCAACGGGCAAAGATTCGGAATGCGGCAGCGAGGTGCTGTTTTCTATAGAGACGATCCGCGGCAAACGAATCGAAGGTTGGAATTGGCGCTCGCGGCTGTACTGGCATAGGGCCCCCTCACATTTACGTCCAAAAAACAATCAACATCTGAAGGCTATCTCGCCGGAAAATCTCACGACTGATCTCGTGGCGAAGGCCAACTCGTTGACGTCGTCCCAGCTCAGCCTTATGGTTAGCCTTGCTTATCATGACAGGGGGGCCTGTCATCCTTTGATGGGAGGGGTCATGCATATTACTCAAGAGCTCAATCGGCGACTGACCGAGGTGGGTCCTGGCACGCCGATGGGCGAGGTCTTCCGGCGCTATTGGATTCCAGCTCTACTCTCGGAGGAGATCCCCGAGGCCGATGGCGCACCTGTGCGCGTCCGCCTGCTGGGTGAGGACCTCGTCGCCTTCCGCGACTCAGCG
>CAIMWD010000078.1 GCA_903845085.1 uncultured Acidimicrobiaceae bacterium | reverse complement strand
CCGCTCTCGTCGTAACACCAGCCGTGATAGGGACAGCGGATGCCGTGCTCATCGGGGATACCAAAGACCATGTCGACGAGTCGGTGGCCGCACTGCTTTCCGATCAACCCCAAGTCACCGGAGTTATCGCGGTAGAGCACGAGATCCTCGCCGAGGATGCGGATGCTCTGTACGGGGTTCTCGTCGAGCTTCGCAGCGGGCGCGATGGGATGCCAGTAGCGGCGCATCATCTCGCCTCCGGGCGTCCCCTTGCCTACCTGGGTGATGCGTTCGTTCTGCTCTTTGGTCAACATTGCGTGCCCCTCTTCGATCTCAACGTCACGACACCCTACGAAGGTGCAGCTCAGTCCTAGCGCGTCGTACTTTGAAGCGTCAAATAATTAGCTCTTTTGCGCGCATCAGTACCGGCGACGAGGGTGAACCACTGGTGGGGATTCGGTAGCATCTGACGGGGCGGAAGGGGATGGTGACCGCGTGGCGACAGGTACGAAGAGCGAGGGGGATCGCGCGCTTCTTCGCGCGCTCTGGATGCGCTCCTACCTCCCCAACCTTCTCTTTGCGACGGGACAGGGTGCAATTGTGCCTGTGCTGGCCATCGCGGCAAAGCATCTCGGCGCGAGCTCTTCGCTCGCGGCGCTTATTGTGGCACTCAATGGTCTTGGCACGATGCTGACCGATCTTCCGGCAGGTTGGATTATCGCCAAACTAGGTGAGCGTCGATCGACCCTGGTGGCGACGCTGCTCATGCTGGTGGGTCTCTCCGGATGTTTCTTTGCCCGCAGTGTCGCCCCTCTCGCGGTCGGTATCTTCGTGCAGGCGAGTGGATGGGCGATCTGGTCGCTCGTTCGACTCACCAACATCAGCAGGATCTCCTCGGTCAACACGCGGGGACGGGCACTCTCCATATTCGGAGGCGTGAGTCGAGCCGGGCAGGTAGTCGGACCCTTTTTGGTCGCAGGACTTGCCTCGTCACGATCGGTCACGGTCTCATTCGTCATCTACTTCCTCTGTGCCAGCGCTGGCTATCTGTGGCTCGAGGTGGCGCGTGACCGCAGCGATCTCGCCGCACTTTTTGCCTCGCCCGCTGGTCCACGTTCACACGAGGTGATCATCACACATCGGCGGGAGTTCGCCACGGCAGGGGTGACGAGCTACGTGCTCGGTATCCTCCGGGCCTCGCGCCAGGTTCTCCTTCCGCTGTGGGGAGCGCACATTGGCCTTGATATCACTCAGATCAGCCTTGTCTACGGGCTCTCGTCCATCATCGACGTCAGCCTCTTCTATCCCTCGGGCTCAATCTCCGATCGTTACGGGCGCCGCGCCGTCGCGATCCCCTGTATGGGGTTTCTTGCAGTCGGACACCTCCTGCTTCCCCTTGCTCACTCAGAGACCTCGCTGTTACTTGTCGCGCTGCTGCTGGGCTTTGGCAATGGACTCGGCGCGGGGATTGTGATGACACTTGGTGCCGATCGTGCCCCAGAGGTCGGTCGGCCAGCCTTTCTCGCTCTCTGGCGCCTCGTCTCTGACGCAGGCGCCTCAAGTGGACCAATGCTTGATTCCGTCTTGATCGGGGCCATCTCGCTTGCCGTCGCTGGTCCGCTCGTAGGTGTACTGGGCGTAGCCGCCACGCTCTTTACGGCCCGCTATCTCGAGGAGACCCATGTCGTGCCCGAACGAGCACGCGCGATAGCGGACGCAGAGTCGTCACCCACCTCCGAGTGGTCGACGCCTGAGTGAGTGGCGCGATTCCATTGCGGTGGCGGCGTGCACGGAAGCGCCCGGGGGCACGAATTCGATGAATCGCTCT
>CAIMWD010000077.1 GCA_903845085.1 uncultured Acidimicrobiaceae bacterium | reverse complement strand
TTGACGACAAGTCCATCGATGAGCCGGGTCATGCGCCGCATGACGTAGTAGGCGAGCAGGCTCGCGTCGGGGAGGATGATCCGCTCGACGCTCGAATGGGAGATGTCGCGTTCGTGCCAGAGCGCCACATCTTCGAGTCCGGCGACAAGGTAACCACGGAGCACGCGGGCCATGCCGACGAGACGCTCCGCGGTGATTGGATTGCGCTTGTGGGGCATCGCGGAGGAGCCCTTCTGTCCAGCGCCAAACGGCTCTTCGGTCTCGGCGACCTCGCTGCGCTGGAGATGGCGGAGCTCCGTCGCGAGTGCCTCGATCGTCGAGCCGACCGAAGCACATGCGTAGAGGTATTCCGCATGCCGATCGCGACCGAGTACCTGGGTGGCAGGAACTGGTGTCAGTCCCATCGCTCGGCAGACATGGTCTTCAATGGCGGGATCGATGTTGGAGTATGTCCCAACGGCGCCCGAGAGCTTGCCGACGGCGATCGCCTCGCGCGCGCGCAGCAATCGGGTCCGGTCGCGATCGACAGCGAGGCAGTAGAGCGCGAGCTTCACGCCAAAGGTAGTTGGCTCCGCATGCATGCCATGGGTGCGACCAACCTCTGGGGTGCGCGCGTGCTCGATGGCACGGCGCTTGAGTGCAGTGACCAGTTCGTCTGCGGCGGCGATGAGGAGATCAGCTGCAGCGGTAAGTGTTGCCGAGAGCGCGGTATCGACGACATCGGTAGAGGTGAGGCCATGGTGAATGTAGGAGCCCTCCGGAGCGCCGATCGCCGCCTGCGTTATATCGACGAACGCGGCAACGTCATGGTCGGTGACGCGCTCACGCTCGGCGACCGCCTCGACGAAGGCAGCGTCGATCTTCGGAGCTCGCGCGCGTGCAGCGACACCATAGGAGCTCGGGATCACCCCGAGCTCGCCCCAGGCCTCCACGGTGAGTAACTCGATCTCGAGCCAGCGCGAAAAACGCGCCTCATCGGAGAACAGCTCGGCCATCTCGGGGAGTGAATAACGGGGGATCATTGCGGGTCCTTCTCTCTCAGCGTGGCGGCGGCGAGCTGTGCGATATCGCTTCGGAACTGCATCCCAGCAAAGGAGATCGCACCGACCGCCTGATAGGCGCGTTGACGCGCCTCGGCGAGGTCGACTCCTCGTGCACTGACACAGAGCACGCGTCCTCCCGCGGTCGTGACGCTCCCGTCGGATCCGGTCGAAGTTCCTGCGTGGAAGAGCTGCACTCCCTTGACGGTACTGGCCTCAGCGAGGCCGGTGATCACGTCACCGCTACGGACGGAGCCGGGGTATCCCTCTGCAGCGATCACGACACAGACGGTCGCCTCTGAGGTGACCGTGGGCTCATTGATATGACCACCCCGCGCGACCTCAGCGAGCGACTCGGCGAGGTTGCTGGTGAGACGCGGCAGAACGACCTCCGCCTCCGGATCACCGAAGCGGATGTTGTATTCGATGAGCTTTGGCCCCTCGGCGGTGAGCATGCAGCCTGCATAGAGGACTCCGCGGTAGTCGATCCCCTCCGCCTGGAGTTGGCGAAGGGTTGGATGCACGATCCTCTCCATGATCTCGTGCACGATCGCGGTCGTCGCCACCGGCACGGGGGAGTAAGCACCCATCCCCCCAGTATTGGGGCCGGCGTCCGCGTCAAAGATTCGCTTGAAGTCCTGTGCGGGAGGAAGCGCGACGCCATGGCCATTGGCGCAGAGCACGAGGAGGGAGAGCTCCGGTCCGACCATCCCCTCCTCAATAATCACGCGCCTTCCCGCGGCGCCAAAGGCATTTCCCGAGAGCTTCTCCGCGATGTCGTGGCGGGCCTCCACGAGATCGTCGGTCACGAGCACGCCCTTGCCGGCGGCGAGTCCATCGGTCTTGATGACATAGATCGGACCGAGGGTGTCAAGAAAGGCCTCGGCCTCCGCCTGTTCAGTAAATACGCCATAACGTGCCGTCGGCACGCCCGCGCGATGCGCGAGATCCTTCATGAACGCCTTGGAGCCCTCGAGCTGCGCACCGGCGGCACCGGGTCCAAAGACGAGCAGCCCCTTCGCTCGGAGGCGATCGGCGAGTCCATCGACGAGTGGCGCCTCAGGGCCGATAACGACGAGATCGATCGGTTCGGGAAGTGCATCGAGTTGCTCAGGATCGACTGCCAGACAGCGGATCGCGTTCCCCTCGGAGGAGACGCCCGCCATCGCGGGGTTCCCCGGTACGAGGAGCACCTCGACGTCACGTGCGAGAACCGCTGCGATGGCGTGCTCGCGTGCGCCGGCGCCGATAACGGCGACTCGCGAGAGGGGCATCGTCGCGCGTTCGCTCAACGGTGGAATTGGACGAACTGCTCTCGGCCGGGGCCGACGCCAACGTAGGTGATCGGCACGCCAACGTGCTCCTCGATACAGCGCAGATAGGCCTGCGCCGAGTCGGGGAGGTCTGCAACCGAGGTTGCCGCCGAGAGATCGTCGGTCCAACCCGGTAGGGTCTCGTAGATCGGCTTGACCCGGTGAAGTACCGACTGGTGGTAGGGCAGGCGGGTGAGGCGTTCACCGTCCACCTCGTAGGCGACACAGATCTTGACCTCTTCGAGGTCAGAGAGCACATCGAGTTTGGTGAGTGCGATCTCTGAGAGCGAGTTAATCCTCGCCGCCTGGCGCAACATGACCGTGTCGAGCCAACCGGGACGTCGACGTCGACCGGTGTTGGTGCCGTACTCGTGTCCACGCTCGACGAGCAGTTCGGCGAGTTCACCCTCGAGCTCGGTGGGGAAGGGACCGGAGCCGACGCGGGTGACGTAGGCCTTGGCAATTCCCACGACTCGCGAGATATCGCGCGGACCGATTCCGGTACCGACACAGGCGCCACCTGCAGTCGGGTTCGAGGAGGTGACAAAGGGGTAGGTGCCGTGGTCGAGATCGAGGAAGGTCGCCTGCGCACCCTCGAGCATGACGTTCTCGCCCGCATCGAGCGCCTCGTGAACGATCGAGACGGTGTCACCGATCATCGGTGAGATCCGCGGCGCGAGCTCGTTGAGGTAGAGGTCGGAGATCTCCTCTAAGTCCAGCGAGAGTCGGTTGTAGACCTTTGCGAGCATGGTGTTCTTCTCACGGACAACGACCTCGAGCTTCTCACGGAAGATCTTCTCGTCGAGAAGGTCCTGCACGCGGAGGCCAATACGGGCGGCTTTATCGGCGTAGGCCGGGCCGATGCCGCGCTTGGTCGTGCCGAGTGCGTTCTTGCCGAGTGCGCGTTCCGTCGCTCGATCGATCTCGTAGTGATAGGGCATGATGAGATGCGCATTGCCAGAGACGACGAGTCGGCTGGTGTCGACGCCACGTGCCTCGAGCATGTCACACTCGGCGAGCAGGACCGCAGGGTCAACGACGACACCATTTCCGATGACCGGAACGGTGTGTGAGTAAAGGACGCCGGAGGGGATGAGCTGGAGTGCGAAGCTCTCTCCCTCTACGACGATGGTGTGACCCGCGTTATGGCCTCCCTGATAGCGCACGACGAGGCGCATGTCCTTGGCGAGGAGGTCGGTGAGCTTTCCCTTACCCTCGTCGCCCCACTGGGTACCGACTACCACAGTTGCGGGCACGGAACTCCCTCCGGTCATGCGCAGACAGGCCCTCCTGCCGCGACTTTTACCCTGTAAATCTAGTTGGCCTGCCTCGGCCGCTTTGACGAACGAGCCCCCTTCGATCCACCGGGATGGGCCGATTTCGCGGGAGAGTCGGCTAGGTCAGGGCAAAGTCTCCATCGACGATGTCGACATGGACGACCGATCCCTCAGGAAAGGCGCCGTTGAGGAGCGCCAGCGCCAAGGTGTCGCCGATCTCGCGCTGAATTACCCGTCGCAGCGGACGAGCGCCAAAGTTGGGGTCATAGCCACGCTCGCCGAGGAGCCGCTTTGCACTGGCGGAGACCTGCAGGACGAGGCCGCGTTCCGCGACGCGCCTCGCAAGGTGCTCCAGCTGAATCTCGACGATCTTATTGATGTCCTCGGGCTGCAAAGCGGCGAAGCGCACGATCTCGTCGATCCGATTGATGAACTCTGGTTTAAAGAGTTCGTCTGGCTCGCCGGGGAAGTTGGAGGTCATGACGAGCACCGTATTGGTGAAGTCCACGGTGCGACCCTGGCCATCGGTGAGTCGCCCGTCATCGAGCACCTGCAACAAGATATTGAACACATCGGGATGCGCCTTCTCGATCTCATCGAGGAGCACCACCGAATAGGGTCGACGTCGCACCGCCTCGGTGAGCTGACCTCCCTCGTCGTAACCGACATATCCGGGAGGCGCGCCGACGAGTCGCGCGACGGCATGCTTCTCCTGGTACTCACCCATATCGATGCGCACCATTGACTTGTCGTCGTCAAAGAGGAAGTTTGCAAGCGCCCGCGCCAATTCGGTCTTGCCGACACCCGTGGGGCCGAGAAAGAGAAAGGAGCCGATCGGTCGGTTCGGGTCGGAGAGCCCTGCACGCGACCGTCGGATCGCATTGGCGACGACGCGCACGGCGTCATCTTGTCCAATGACGCGTCCGTGGATCTCCTCCTCCATCTTGAGGAGTTTCTGCATCTCGCCCTGCATCAGACGACTGATCGGCACACCGGTCCATCGAGAGACGACCTCCGCGATGTCCTCCGCGTCGACCTCCTCCTTCAGCATCTTCTGATGCTCTTGGAGGTTGCCGAGGCGGTCGGTAGCCTCAACGATCTGCTGCTCGAGCTGGGGAAGTTCCCCATAGCGGATCTCCGCGGAGGCGCCAAGGTTGCCGTCGCGCTCGAAGCGCTCTGCGTCGCCGCGGCGCTGTTCGAGACGCTCCTTCAGCTCTCGGATCGCGATGATCGCATCCCGCTCTGACTGCCAGTGCATCGTCATGGTCCGCTCCTGCTCACGCAGGTTCGCCAGATCGAGATCGATCTTGTCGAGGCGAGTCATGGAGGCAACATCGGTCTCCTTCAACAACGCCACCCGTTCGATCTCGAGTTGACGTGCCCTGCGGGTGATGACATCGATCTCCGTTGGCATCGAGTCGATCTCAATCCGCAGCTTGCTTGCCGCCTCGTCGACCAGATCGATGGCCTTGTCGGGGAGAAATCTACCGGCGATGTAACGATCCGAGAGGACCGCTGCCGCGACGAGTGCCGCGTCTTGAATACGCACACCGTGGTGTACCTCGTAGCGTTCTTTGAGTCCACGCAGAATCGCCACCGTGTCATCGACGGAGGGAGGGCCGACAAAGACCGGTTGGAAGCGACGTTCGAGTGCCGCGTCCTTCTCGATGTTCTTGCGGTACTCATCGAGTGTGGTCGCACCGATCATGTGGAGCTCGCCACGCGAGAGCATCGGCTTAATGATGTTTCCCGCATCGAGTGCACCCTCGGCCGCACCCGCGCCGACGATGGTGTGTACCTCGTCGATAAAGGTGATCACCTGCCCCTCGGAATCGGTGATCTCCTTGAGAACGGCGCGGAGACGCTCCTCGAACTCACCGCGATACTTCGCTCCTGCAACCATTGCGGAGAGATCGAGCGCGATCACGCGCTTGTTGTTCAAGCCCTCAGGAACATCGCCCTCGACGATTCGGTTTGCAAGTCCCTCGACGATCGCGGTCTTGCCGACGCCAGGCTCACCGATCAGTACCGGGTTGTTCTTGGTGCGACGGGAGAGCACTTGAATGACGCGTCG
>CAIMWD010000076.1 GCA_903845085.1 uncultured Acidimicrobiaceae bacterium | reverse complement strand
GCTATTCCACCGATCAACGAACCAGCAAGACTCCGGCGGTTCAAGACAAGAGAGAATGCATGGACCTCAAGGGGTTCTGGCGGCGCACCGACGTTGACGATCGTTCCGTTGAGTCGAAGGAGGCCAAGGTACTGATCGAGGGGAAGTGGTGCGGAGACGGTGTTGATGATGAGGTCGAATGTTCCAGCAAACTGCTCGAAGGCGGTACCGTCATTCGTGGAGAGATAGGCATCGGCACCGAGACGTAGCGCATCTGCCCTCTTTGACTCGCTGTGTGAGAGAACAGTCACGGTGGCACCCATAGCGTGAGCAAGCTTCACACCCATGTGTCCAAGTCCCCCCAGTCCCACAATTGCGACGTTTGTGCCTGGGCCGGCCTTCCAATGGCGGAGGGGGGAAAAGAGGGTAATTCCCGCACATAAAAGTGGAGCGGCAACATCGAGACCAATCCCCTCCGGGATGTGAAGGACATAACGATCATCCACCACAATGTGTGTGGAATAGCCACCGTAGGTAGGGAGCTCGTCGCGCCCGATTGCGTTATATGTCCCCACCATTCCATTCGTGCAGTACTGCTCCTCTCCAGCGAGGCAGTGATCGCAGGTACGGCATGAATCGACCATGCACCCCACGCCAACGCGATCTCCCACCGTGAAGGCAATGACCTCAGTGCCAATCTCTGCAACAGTGCCAGCGATCTCGTGTCCAGGGACAAGTGGATAGATGGCCGCTCCCCACTCGCCGCGGGCGGTGTGCAGGTCGCTGTGGCAGATACCCGCAAAGGCAATTTTGATTAGGACATCGTGGGGACCAAGATCACGACGCTCGATCGTGGTCTTCTCAAAAGACGATGTCGGGCTAGCAGTGGCGAAGGCGGTGACATTGCGCATGCAATTTCCAATCACGGGTCGGGATGCTTTGTTCAGCGGCCTTGAGACTATCGGCAGGAGAAAATTATCCATCACGGAGCGCGGTCACATCCGTCGCTCCTCAAACCTGAGGAAAGAACCCGCCTATCTCGTGGAGAAATCGTGAACGCTCGCGGAGGATATAGAAAAGGTGACCACCTTTGAATGCAGAGAGACGTGACCCGGGTATCAGATCGCGCATCTGAAGCGCATTAGTGAACTGGGCGGTCTGATCTCGTTCTCCATGCATGATGATCGTCGGTGCGGTGATCTCGCCGAGACGACTCGCGGCTGAGAAATCGAAGGTCGCCGCCCGTTGCCGTTCGTATGCATATCTCGGCTGTGGGAATTTGCGGCGGAAGGGTGGCAGATAGCGGAGGGGCAGAAAGAGAAGCGAGGGGAGGGAGACCTTAAATTTATCGAATCTGTTGGCCCCCGTACAGACGAGCGCAAGATGGTCAACGCGTTCGGGGTAGCGAAGCACGAGCGACATTGCGACGCGACCACCCATGGAGATGCCGATTACATGCGTGGAGGCGATACCGAGCTCGTTGAGGAGAGCGACAAGATCATCGGCCATGAGATCCATCGAATAGGGCTCATCTGGTTTGCTACTTCTTCCGCACCCTCGGTTGTCGACAGTAATAACGCGATATCGCTGCGAGAGAGGGCCAATGATCCGGCCGTATTGGGAGAGGTCACTTCCAAGACCCAATATGAGAAGGAGTGGTTTACCCGATCCATGAATCTCGTAATAGAGGTCGATCTTGTTGACATGAGCAAGGGGCACCCTCTCATTATGACAAGAAGGTGATCACCTTCGGACGCGCGTGAGAGGTCTCGACAGAGAGTGTTCGCGCTGGCGTACTACCAACCAGCCGGCAGTGATCCGGTGGGTGGATTGTTTTGCATGACACCGCCGGGAGCACCGAGCGAGCTAAGGAGCTGAGAAAAGTTGAAGCCAAATGCAGTGGTGTTACCACCGTAAAACTCGCCGTACTGTGCCGCCTCGGTGACGCCATCGGCCGCAGAGGTCGCCCATCCCGTCTCGATCCCCTCGGGACCCTCGTACATCTGGCCCAGCACAGTATTGGCCGTGACATTCTGGCCGACAGAGACATTTGGCGAGATGTCCTCTGCGGCGTACACCACAAGGCCAGCGTCGGGTCCGGAGGTAAGTCGATAGGAGATGAAGGTGCCACCTGGCCATCCGCCGTTGTAGGTGCTGAGAACTACGCCGTCGCCGATCGCAAAGATCGGTCCGTAGCCACCGAAATCAACACCCATATCGATGCGTTCAGGGGTGAGTGCAACGACGGAGCGAAGTGGGTTCACATAGCTTCCAGCAGCAGGGTGCACGAGGACATTCGAAGAGACTGACGTTAGCTGAGCCGTTCCCGAAGATTGACCAGCGAGTGCCTTCTCCTGCGCAGCTGCAGCTGCTGCTGCGCGCGCTTGATTCGCTGCGGTGACGAGCGATTGGAGATTGGAACTTAATTTTCCAAGTGCTGCATCGGAGCTGTTCAACGCGACCTGTGCAGCGTTCTTTGCGCTTGATGCCTGTGCGAGCGTCTGTGAGATCAGCGCCTCCTTGGCGAGGAGGTGCGATTCGGTGGCGAGCGTCGCTCGCTGTGCGACCTGATAGGCGGTAATTGCCTGTGAGAGGCGAGCGTTGGCTACCTCGGTGTACTCCTGCTTCGCCGTGAAGGTAGCGCCACTTGAGGGGTTTGAGATCGAAGAGAGCGAGGGCGAGCTACCGGCCGCCTGGTCCACGTAGGCAGCAACCGCGAGTCCACGTAGTCCAGCTGAGGCTCGGATCATCGCGCGATGCTCGACGGAAAGGTTTGCATGATCCTGCGCGATCGCACTTTGGATCCCGGCCAACTGCGCGGAGATCTGGTCGTAGTGCGAAACCAGGTTCTGTACAGTTGCGCCTTGAGCTGCAACTGCCTGTTCAATCTGTGAGATCTTCTGACGATCTGTTCCAATCGAGGTGCTCCCCGATGCAACAGAAAGATGGGGTAGGAGCGAGAGAAGGCCGACGAGAGCGACGGTGGGAAATGTCATTCGTCCCAGCGTGTGGGTAGGGCGATCGAGGTTCGATTGCAACATCGTTAACCCTTTGCCGTCGTGGTCTGGCAGGTATGAGGATCATAGGATGCAACTGGCGGATTTGCGGAGGTAGGAGCGCCAAGGTTTGGGTTCGCCGGGGTAGTCGTACCCGTTGCTCGGCTGCCCATGGTGATCCTCTGAGGAGCGGATGCGACCGATGCCGCCGTAGCGTCGTGCGAGGCGGCCGTCTGTATCGACTGCATCCCGACAATTGTGGATGAAAGTGTTGCGTGGTGACCGCCGGCAACGACACGGAGATCAGAACCGGTGACCACGCTGATGGTGGCGCCAGCTGTTGGACGTCCCTCGGCCATGACAACAGTCCCTGCGAGGGAGCTCATGACCCGCTCAGCTTGGGCAAGATGTCCCTTTGCGTAGATGACCGATGTCTCAGAGACCGGGCCAACGTAGAGGCTGGCGTTTGTCGGGCGCAGAGGGTATCCGAGGTGATGCAAGTTGTTTTCGATCGCGTGAGTGTTCGTAGGGGAATTGGTGCCATCGATCACTGAGACGCTGATCGAGGCGGGAGCGAGTGCGGCGCCAGGATTGGTGGTTCCCAGAAACCTGTCGACGGTCTGTTGATCCTGCGGCTGTGTTGGGAAGACGACATCGCCGTATCCGTACCCCTTATAGCTGTAGGGTACCGCGTCGTTGACGATCGGCATAGTTAGCTCGGTGATCGCATTGACATTGACATGTCGGAGACTGAGTGCCAAACGCAAGATCGCGGTATCGCTGAAGGTGCTATCAACCGTGAGGTCGGGAGCGATGGCGCCAATAAGCGCGTTGTCGGTTAGCGGATTTCCGTATCCCTTTGCGATCAGCGTCTTGGCGAGCGCGCTGAGAAAGAGGTGTACCCGGGTGATCCGTCCAAGATCTCCCGTGCCGTCGTACTGGCCTCCGGATGAAGAGGTGAAGTACGTAGCGTTATTCACCGCTGCTTGAATCGCCGCGACGTTTGGTGTCTGTCCCTTGGTGAACCAATAGAGGTGGCGCGAACGTACGAGTTCCAGCGCCTCGGCGCCGTTGAAGTAGATACACCCGGTGTGATGCACGTAGAGACCCGACGACATATCAACGAGGCGATTTGGAAAGTAGAGGTGGAGTCCGCCGATTGCATTCACGACATTCGAAAAGGTCTCAAAGTTGAGTTCTACAAAGTGATTGATCGGGATGCCGAAATCTTGTTCAATCGCTGCGGTCAGCTGATTCGGCCCGTTGTAGAGCGCTGCGTCGATCTTGTTGTAGAGGCCGCCTGAACGAGCGTTCGGCACGAAGGTGTCGCGCGGAATCGACAGCAGCGACACCGCGCCAGTACTCGGGTCGATGTGTGCGACAAGTACCACATCACTATTAATTCCATTTACTCCAGCGAGGCACTGTTTATTGAACTGATAGATACCCGTCGCTTGACAGCGGTCAGTGGAGCCAATGAGCAGGATGTTTTCCGTCGGTCCGCTGCTGGCAATGACTTGATTGCCTGGGATCCGAAGAATCTGTCCGAAGCGGTAGAGGGAATAGCCCACAACCGTGGCGAGGAGGACTATGAACGCCGTCGCAATGGAGATTCCTGTGCGAAAGAGCACTCGGCGCCGTCGCGTGCTGGTGAGACGCTGGTGTAAGCGGCCAAGTGAGGAGCGGAGATGGCGCAGAATCTGTCGGGGGCGACCCGGCCCCGAGATGGAGGCTCTGCTCGGGTTCGTCAGCGAGCCGAAGCTCCGTGGTTCCTCTGACATGAGGGAACAGGTTACCGTCTGGTGACCTCCTTTCGCCCTCGGGTCGGACGAATTCCTCGACGAGGTGGATGTTCATTGTGGTTATTTCTTGCCGAGCGCTGCGCAGTGGCGTGGTTTCATCTCCCATATGGCCAAGCAGGTGTTGGATGGGTCTCTATTGCGAGGTGTTTCGTGTTACGCAACTCGGCCGATGAGGTGACGATTCGTGCCATTTCACCCAGGCTCCACCTGGGAGGATGATGATGGGTCTGTCCCTCAGATACCCACATTTCGTGGGCCGATTGCAGGGAGAGCGATATGCCAGAGGGAACAATGACATCAAGTGGTATCGCGGATCCGGCGGCATTGGGTCTTGCCGGCTTTGCGATGACCACATTTCTACTCAGTCTCGCGAACGCCAATATCTTGCATGAGAGTGGTGAGGTGCTCGGGTTGGCAGTTTTCTATGGCGGCATCGCCCAGCTAGTGGCCGGCCTTTGGGAATTTGCGAAGGGAAATACCTTTGGAGCGACCGCATTCTGCTCATATGGCGCCTTTTGGCTCTCCTTTTGGTACCTGCTGACGAAGACGCCGAGTGGAATTGGTGGAAATGCGGTCGCTGCCTATCTCTTTGCCTGGGCGATATTCACCGCCTATATGTCGATCGCTGCCCTCAAGACAAACAATGTGATCCTTAGTGTCTTCTTTTTCTTAACGTTGACCTTTATCGGACTTGGGATCGGAGCGCTTGGCACCGGCCATGTTTCGTGGACCAAGGCCGGTGGCTGGCTCGGTCTCGTTACGGCCGTGTTGGCGTGGTGCGGATCTTTCGCTACGGTGACCAACGCAACACATAAGCGAACGTTGGTGCCGATTGGCCCACGGAGCTAGGAGGAACCCAATGACCTCGTCCCCTGACGATAGGCCGGCGATCTCAAATCTTGCGAGGGAGGAGCGAAGGTTTCCTCCATCGCCGGAGTTTGTAGCCCAGGCCAATGTCACCGAGGAGATCTATGGGCGAGCCGAGGCAGACCCCGTTGCGTTCTGGGAGGAGCAAGCGCAACGGCTGATCTGGGCCCAACCGTGGACTGAGGCGCTCGATTGGAGTGATGCTCCCTTTGCCCGTTGGTTTGTCGGTGGCACCTTGAACGTCGCCTACAACTGCCTCGATCGTCACGTTGAGGCGGGTCTTGGCGATCGGGTGGCCTTCTATTTTGAGGGTGAACCAGGAGATACTCAGGTCATCACCTACAGAGAACTCACGGAGGCGGTCTGCCAGGCGGCAAATGCGCTGACGGAGATCGGCGTCAAGAGCGGCGATCGGGTGGCGATCTATATGCCAGTGATCCCTGAAACGATCATCGCCATGCTGGCCTGCGCGCGACTCGGAGCTCCGCACACGGTGGTGTTTGGCGGATTCTCCTCGGAGGCACTGCGCACCCGCATAATCGACTGCGATGCCCACGTTGTCATCACCGCTGATGGCGGCTATCGCAAGGGAAGTGCAAGCGCGCTGAAGCCTGCGGTAGATGAGGCGCTGACCGAATGTCCGGAGGTACACACCGTTCTGGTGGTCCGCCGTACAGGTCAAGAGGTCGAGTGGACCGAGGGACGTGACCGCTGGTGGCATGAGATTGTGCCGGCTCAACCAACGACGCACACTCCGGAGGCCTTTGACTCAGAGCACCCCCTCTATGTGATGTATACCTCTGGTACGACCGGGAAGCCAAAGGGCATTCTGCATACCACGGGTGGCTATCTCACCGGCTGCGCATTCACGCAATGGGCAGTATTTGATCTCAAGCCAGAGACCGATGTGTATTGGACTGCTGCAGATATTGGATGGGTGACGGGTCATAGTTACATCGTCTATGGGCCGTTGGCGAATGCGACGACCTCGGTTATCTACGAGGGAACTCCCGATACCCCTCACCAGGGGCGTTGGTGGGAGATCGTCGACAAATATAAGGTTTCGATTCTCTACTGCGCCCCGACCGCGATCCGCATGTTCATGAAGTGGGGAGAGGCGATACCAGCGAAATTTAATCTCAGCTCACTGCGGGTGCTGGGATCGGTTGGCGAGCCCATTAATCCTGAGGCTTATATCTGGTATCGCAAACACATCGGGCACGATCGCACCCCCATCGTCGATACGTGGTGGCAGACCGAAACGGGAGCACACATGATCTCGCTGCTCCCCGGAATTACCTCAGGAAAGCCGGGGGCAGCGATGCGCGCTCTCCCAGGGATCTCCGTTGATGTAGTTGATGACCTTGGTAATTCGGTGCCAAATGGCGGCGGCGGCTACCTCGTCGTTACGAAGCCGTGGCCCGCGATGCTACGAACAATCTGGGGAGATCCAGAGCGATATAAGGAGACGTACTGGTCTCGCTTTCCGGGCGCTTACTTTGCCGGTGATGGAGCAAAGCGTGATGAGGAGGGCGATCTCTGGCTACTGGGGCGAGTTGATGATGTGATGAACATCTCTGGTCATCGTCTCTCGACCACCGAGATCGAATCGGCGCTCGTCTCGAACCCAAAGGTTGCAGAGGCCGCAGTTGTGGGAGCGAGCGATCCGCTCACAGGACAGGCGGTAGTGGCGTTCGTGATCTTGCGCTCGGAGGCGGGAGATGGGGGAGAGCACTGCGTGCGCGAGCTCCGTGAGCATGTAGCACGGGAGATCGGAAAGATCGCGCAACCACGCCAGATCATGATCGTCTCCGAACTCCCAAAGACTCGATCGGGAAAGATCATGCGACGACTTCTCCAAGATGTTGCCGAACACCGTCCCACCGGTGACGTGACCACACTTGCTGACACCTCCGTGATGGAGACCATTCAGGCAGGCCTTGCCAAGGGAATGACGGAGGATTGACGAGGGTCACCACTTTCCCCTCCGTGCACGAAGAGCACCTTGCATGTTTGCGAGAACTGAACTGGTGAAAATGAGTGGGGGTGTGGTTGATTGCGAGGCGTGATCGGGGACTCATTGCTGCCAGTCGATGGAAATCGCCCAGTGCGCGGCGCGTTTACTTTGGACCGGTGATCACTCCTTAGGATGGTGTGATGGAGTCCAATTCACGCGAGGTGATCGCGCAGCCGATACTCGCAAGCTCGACGCTGTGGGTCTTTGCGGTCGCGACGGGAGCGATCGTTGCGAACATGTACTACTGCCAGCCGATCCTTCCGCGAATGGCGGCGACCTTCCACGAGACTGTCGCCTCCACCACCTTTGTGGTCACGGCGACACAGGTCGGTTATGCATTTAGCCTTGCGCTTATCGTTCCCTTGGGCGACATTATGTCGCGCCGACGACTGGTACCGACTGTCTTTGGCCTCGCAATTATCGGCACCCTTCTCTGCGCACTTGCACCCTCGATGACTCTCTTTCTCTTTGCCTCGGCGCTCGTCGGCGCCGCGAGTGTTGGGGGACAGATACTCATTCCGTTCACCGCAGACTTTGCGCCTACTGAACGACGTTCACGCTCGGTGGCGCGGCTGATGAGCGGACTTTTGACCGGTGTGCTGCTGGCGAGGACCTTCTCGGGAGTCATCGCACAGGCCTTTGGCTGGCGCACGGTCTATCTCTCCTCCGCAGTCATAATGACTATCTTGACCTTGGTTTTGATCTCGACTATTCCTCGCGAGCCTGCACGTGAACACGCCAGATATCGCGATCTGCTGTTGGCGACGCTCGTGTTGTTGCGGAACGAACCGGTCCTTCGGCGTCGCTCCTATCTCGGCGCACTGGCGTTCGGCTGCTTCTCTGTGCTCTGGTCGTCGCTGTCGTGGAAGCTTTCGCGTGCTCCGTTTCATCTGAACTCGTTCTCGATCGGCCTCTTTGGAATCATCGGTCTCGGTGGTGTCACTGCGGCAAATCTCGTGGGACGCGTGGCGGATAAACACCGCGGTGGTTCCATCACCTTCAAGGTGACGCTCTACGCCGCGATCGCCACGTTCGCCTCGTTCCTCCTCTTTATGGCGGGCGGCTCCAACATGTTTTTGATTGTGCTCGGCGTAATCCTTGTTGACGCGGGAACTCAGGGCGTGCAGCTGTCGAATCAGACTTTGATCTACGGCCTCAGTTCGGCATCACGCAGTCGTATCACGAGCGCCTACATGTTCATTTATTTCCTGGGTGGTGTGGTGGGTTCAGCACTTGCCGGACTTGCGCTGGAGCATTCGGGCTGGATCGCCTCCTCGTTAGTCGGCCTGTTGATGGGCATCGGTGCAATCTGGTTGGCGATCGTTGAACTCCGTCGCAACTGGCGTGAACGCGCGCTTACTCCGAACGCAATTTCGGTCGGATGAGCTGATGGTCGAACAAGCACCTGGAGTGGAGGTGCATCTTCTCGACGGCACATATGAGCTTTTTCGCTACTACTACGGCCAGCCCTCACATGTTGCAGGCGACGGACATGAGGTGGCCGCCGTGCGAGGTGTCGTCGGCACAATTGCTGCGATGTTGGAGTCGGGTGTTACCCACCTCGGTGTTGCGACTGACCATACCGTGGAATCTTTTCGAAACGATCTCTATGAGGGGTACAAGACGGGCGATGGCGTTCCCGAAGAGCTGCTCTTTCAGTTTGCGCTCCTGGAGGAGGCGGTCGTCTCCATGGGCGTCACGCTCTGGCCGATGGAGGAGTACGAGGCCGATGACGGTCTTGCCAGCGCAGCACGGAGGGCCGCCG
>CAIMWD010000075.1 GCA_903845085.1 uncultured Acidimicrobiaceae bacterium | reverse complement strand
ATTTGGTGTGAGATCCTCTCATCCCCTCACGCCACCGAGGTGGCGTGAGGGGTGACAGAGAAGATGGATCAGCGACGTGGTCCGCGACGACGTGGTCCGCGGTCTTCGCGGGGTGCCGGCTCCGCTGGTCCAAGGTCACCGAACTCGCTCTCGAGATCGGCGGAGAAGGTCTCCTCAAAGGAGACCCGCTTGACACCCTCGGCCGCAGTGGCGCTCGGTGCTGCCTCAGTGCTCTTTGCCTCTGGCGCAGCCTTTGGCGCTGGCGCCTCGCCTGCGATCGAAAGGGAGATCTTGCCCTGTGGGTCGATATCGTCCACGACGACCTCTACCGCCTGGCCAAGCTCGAGGACATCCTCGACCCGCTCGACCCGCTTGCCCTGCCCGAGACGGGAGATGTGCAAGAGGCCGTCGCGACCCGGCAGGATGTTGACGAAAGCACCGAACTTTGTGATGTTGACCACACGACCCTCGTAGCTCTTGCCAACCTCAGCCGTGGGTGGGTCCAAGATCAGTTCGATACGACGACGTGCCTCATTCACCGCGGTGGACTCGGTGCCACCGATGGTGACCCGTCCGACCATGCCATCGTCATCGACCGCTACATCCGCACCGGTCTCCTGCTGAATCGCGTTGATGACCTTGCCCTTTGGACCGATGATCTCACCGATCTTGTCGATCGGAACCTCGATGCTGATGATCTTTGGCGCATAGGCCTTCACATCATCATTTGGCCTGTCGATCGCTGCGAGCATCACGTCAAGGATCTTCATCCGCGCCTCACGTGCCTGTCCGAGTGCCCGGGCGAGAACGTCAGCCGGGAGACCATCGATCTTCGTGTCAAGCTGCAGTGCAGTAATGAACTCTGCGGTGCCAGCGACCTTGAAGTCCATGTCTCCGAATGCGTCCTCGGCGCCCGAGATATCGGTCAGGGTTGTGTAGAGGTTGTCGTGATAGACGACGCCCATTGCGATGCCAACGACCGGGGCCTTAATCGGCACACCAGCATCCATGAGCGAGAGGGTGGAGCCACAGACCGAGCCCATAGAGGTCGACCCATCGGAGCTGAGCACGTCCGAGACGAGACGCAGCGTGTAGGGGAACTCCTCCTGCGAGGGGATCACCGGCAAGAGCGCACGCTCGGCGAGGAGACCGTGTCCAATGTCGCGTCGGCGTGGGCCCATCATGCGACCGGGCTCGCCTACGGAGTAGGGCGGGAAGTTGTAGTGGTGGATGTAACGCTTGGTGTCATCGACGCCAATGGTGTCGATGAGCTGGTTCATCCGTGGCATGCCAAGGGTGGTCACATTGAGCACCTGGGTCAGTCCACGCTGGAAGAGACCCGAGCCGTGTGCGGTCGGGAGCAGGCCCACCTCTGCAGAGAGTGCACGCAGATCCTCTGGTCCACGACCATCGATGCGTACGCCCTCGTTTACGATGCGGCTACGCACCGTGCGCTTGGTGAGCGATCGGATCGCGGCACGGATCTCGCGCTCACGATCGGAGAACTCCGCAAACTCGGCGGTGAGCTCAGCGACGATCTCGTCACCCGCTGCGTCAAGTGCCGCCGCGCGCTCCTGCTTCGTCGTGATCGCATTGGCGGTCGAAAGACGCTCGTTACCCACTCGCTCGACCGCTGCCATCACGTCGTCGCCGTAGTCGACGAAGAGAGTGAAGGGGATAGTTGGCTTGCGGCCAGCCTTGGCAACAAGCTCACGCTGTAAATTAATCGACTCGCGGATCCAGACCTTTGCCGCCTCGAGTCCCTCAGCGACGACCGCCTCAGTGACCTTCGGTGCGCCCGCCTCGTAGTACCTCCAGGCACGCTCGGTGCCACCGGCCTCGACCATCATGATCGCGATCTCGGCGTTTGCATCCTCAGAGAGCGCCCGTCCTGCGACTACGAGCTCAAAGGTGCAGTCGTCACCCTCTTGGTAGGTGGGGTGTGGAATCCACTTGCCCTCGGTGGAATAGGCAACCCGGACCGCGCCGATGGGCCCGTCGAAGGGAACGCCCGAGATCATGAGCGCCGCAGAGGCTCCATTGATGACCTGTACATCGTGGGGGTTCTTCAGGTCGGCAGCAAGAACCGTTCCGACTACGTGGACCTCATTGCGGAAGCCATCGGGGAAGGAGGGACGGAGCGGACGGTCACAGAGTCGGGCGGTGAGCGTGGCCTGATCGGTGGCGCGACCCTCGCGACGGAAGAAGGAGCCGGGGATCTTACCCGCGGCGTACATCCGCTCTTCGATGTCAACAGTGAGCGGGAAGAAGTCGGTTCCCTCGCGGACCTTACGGGCGGCGGTCGCGGTCACGAGCACCATGGTGTCGCCGATGCGGATAACAACCGCGCCATCGGCAAGGCCGGCGAGTTTGCCGGTCTCTAGGGTAATTGTGCGGTCGGACCCCGAAACGGGGGCCGAGACAGTGATGGCCTCTGCCATGTCACTCCTTGGGGTTGTGACGCCTTCGCTGCCAGTCCCCAGTTGTCGTGCACCCGAACTCCTCGAGTACTCGGCGACTGGCCACTGGCGATCAGGGGTCGGTGGTTGGTGTCAAGCGATGCCTGCGAGTTCGCGGTGACCTTCACCCCGGATGCATCACACCGCCCTGTTACACCGAGCGCGAAGACGCGATCGGCTCTTCCCCGCAGCTGCGGGAAAAGGGTGTTAGCGGCGGATACCGAGTCGCGCGATAAGCGCGCGGTAGCGCTCGACGTCGTTCGCGTAGACATAGTCCAATAGGCGACGACGGCGTCCGATCAACTTCATGAGACCACGACGGGTGTGGTGATCACCCTTGTGGCTCCGTAGGTGCTCGGTAAGGTGGTTGATCCGCTCAGAGAGGATCGCGATCTGGACCTCAGAGGAACCGGTGTCGGTCTCGTGGAGGCGGTACTGGGCGATGGTCGCCGTCTTATCTGGCATAGGTTGCGCAAACCTTCGTGGTGTCAACGCCCACACGACCGTGTGCCGGATGGGCAAAATCTGTTGCGCCGATTGAGCGAGAGCACCAACCGGGCCGGCGAAAGCCGACTCAGACAGCGTAGCAGCACCATCTCACCAACCAAACCGCAGGCGAGCGGTGCCGAAAAACTGGCTCTCGGCCGGGTCTCAAGCTGCACCATCAGAGCGCGCGAGGATCAAATTCGAGCCGCAGGTTGAGTTCGCGTGAGTGCACGAGACGCAGCGAGGAGGCGAGGACCTCATGATCGGGCGCGCGGAGAAGATATCGTCCTGCTGCGACTCCTCCAAAGGGCACAACCTCCAGTCGCCTGTGCTCGCTCGGAGAGCTCGGTAGCGCTCCGAGGCGCCGTGCAAGTTCGGTGGCGTCCCCGCCGCTGGCCAGCGCTAAGGCGGAGAAGGGTGGGAGGGAGAGCTCGCGTCGTAGCGCTCTTTCGCCAGCACGTAGCTGAGATGGGTCACCCGCACGTGCCGCCAGCAGGACCTCATGCTCAGGAAGTCGCGTCTGCACCACCACGCGGCGCCAGGGATGATCTGCTCGCCGAGTTGCGCGCCCGCCAACGAGGCGTCCTGCAGTGCACAACAGCGCCAGCGACTCCTCGGCTGCCCCAAAGCGCGCTGCGAGAAGATGCTGATCAAAATCGAGAAAGACCACCAGTGAGGCTGCCCGGAGCCGATGCAACACCGCCTCCGTCCCGACGATGAGCGGTGCAGCGACCTCATCGATCGTTGCACCGGTGACGAGACCCGTCTCCACCCCAACGATCGCACCAAGCTCCTCAGCGGCGCGCGTTGCCCCTACCCGTAGCGAGCGAAGGCGTGCGCGGCCACAGATCGCGCAGAGTTCGGGCCGTTCGGCGTTACAGCTCACACAGTGCAAGAGGTTGGCCGCTCCACTTCCAGCGCGCTCGCGCTGATGCATCGCGCCACCACAGTGCTCACAGCGAGCGATCTCGCCACAGAAGTGACAGGCGAGCAGACGCAGGCGTCCCGTTCGATTCAATATCACCGCCACGCGTCGATCGTCACGGGCCAGTGCCTCGCGAATCATCTCGCCGAGTTCGGTCGCGTAGAGGCCAGAGCGCGGATCGTCACCACGCCGGTCGAGGGTCTCGATCACGGGCCAGTAGGCGCGCGCGAGCGCAGTCTCGAGTTTCGCCGGCTCACTGTCTCGGGAGAAGACTAAGGGGACACAGGGACTCACCAAGATCAGCGGTACGCGAGCAGCCACGGCGCGCAGTCGTGCAACGGTGGGAGCACTCCAGTTTGGGGCACGCTCATCGCGATAACTCTCCGCATGCGCATCGAGAACAACGATCCCACCGAGATGTTCGATCGGAGCAAAGAGCGCGGTACGGGTACCGATCACCACATCTACCCCCGAGGCAGCCAGCACATGCTCCTCTGGCAAAGCGGCACAGGAGCGACCGAGCTCCACGAGGTGTTTCGCAAGAATCGCTACATCGCGGTGCTCTGGGACGAGGACGAGAAGTGTCGCTGACGGCTCCCGTGTCATTACCGCCTCGAGCAGGCTCTCAACCAGCAGGAGTCGAGCGGCATTTGGCGGAAGTTCGATCACTCCCCCACCCTCGTCAAAGAGGCGCCGTGCCAGGAGAGCGACAGGATCACCCGCGCGATACCCAGGGTGCCTCTCGCCCGCCGACACCTCTCGCCGCGCCCTGATTGCAGCGGCGCGCTTCGCCTGTGCGGCACTGAGGTCACCCGGTCGCACATTGCGATCGGGCGTTCCCGCACCGAGAAAGGGACGAAGGCGGCTCACGTAGTAGCGCGCGCAGGCTTCGGCAAGGTCAACGATCTCCTGGCTCAGCGCACGCGAGACAAACCCGAGGATCGGTTTCGCCAGAACGCCATCGGGGAGTTCGGCGGAGAGATCACCCTCCCTCGCCAGTACCCACGCCCGTACCCGACGACCTGCAAGATTGACGCGGACGAGATCGCCGACCTCTATCGCGGGACCCTCGTAGTCCTCGGGGATCAGATAGGTGAATCGCCGGTCGATGCCCGTGACGTCAGGAAGCACACTGATCGCACGAATTGGGGGCGCGGGAGCACCCACGGGGGCGTTAGAGACTGAGCGCCCGGCGCAGATCATCTGCGCGCGAGGTGACCTCCCAGGTGAACTCCGGATTAGAGCGACCAAAGTGACCATAGGCCGCCGTCTTGCGGTAGATCGGTCGGCGAAGATCGAGATCGCGGATGATCGCGGCGGGTCGAAGATCGAAGATCTCCTGTACGGCGGCAGCGATCGCCTCCGGATCCACCGTCTCCGTTCCAAAGGTCTCCACCATCACCGAGACTGGATGCGCCACACCAATCGCATAGGCCACCTGCACCTCGCAGCGTCGTGCGGCTCCAGAGGCGACCACATTCTTGGCGACCCAGCGGGCCGCGTAGGCCGCGGAGCGATCGACCTTCGAGGGGTCCTTGCCAGAGAAGGCACCGCCCCCATGTCGAGCCGCACCTCCGTAGGTGTCGACGATGATCTTTCGTCCCGTCAGGCCGGTGTCGGCTCGCGGGCCACCGAGTTCAAAGATCCCCGTCGGGTTCGTCAGCACCCGGTGATCGCCGTACTCGAGCGAGTCCGGCAGGATCGGATTGATCACGTGCGCGATGAGATCGGGGTGCAGCTGCCCGATGAGATCGACGCCTGGCTGGTGCTGCGTGGAGATGAGGACGGTCTCAAGACGCACGGGACGCCCGTCCTCATAACGGATCGAAACCTGCGTCTTGCCGTCGGGGCGAAGGTAGTCGAGCTCCTTCGTATGCCGCACCTGCGCAAGTCGCTCCGCAAGTCGGTGTGCCAGCCAAATCGGCATCGGCATCAGATCTGGCGTCTCATCACAGGCGTAGCCAAACATCATCCCCTGGTCGCCCGCACCCTGCTCGGAGAGCTTGTCCTCACCATCGGAACCCGAACGGACCTCCAATGCGTGAGTGACGCCCTGGCTGATGTCGGGTGACTGCTCATCGACGGAGACGATGATCGCACACGAATCACCATCGAACCCAGCGGCATGTCCGTCGTAGCCGATCGCACAGATCGTCTCGCGCACGAGCTTGGGGATGTCGACGTAGACATTCGTCGTAATCTCTCCGGCGACACAGACAAGCCCAGTGGTGACAAGGGTCTCACAGGCCACGCGCCCCATCGGGTCGCGCTCCAAGATCGCATCGAGGACGGTATCGCTGACCTGATCAGCGACCTTGTCCGGGTGACCCTCGGTGACCGATTCGGAGGTAAAGGTGTAACTCGTCAACGTGCCATTCCTTTGGTAGCGGCCTGTTCATAATCGATAATCCGGATCTGCTCTCACCGCTCCGGGGCGCAGTCGCAACGCTCGTGCCTCACTCCGTAGGTGAGGGCAGCTTCTCCCCCAAGAGCTCGGTGATGCGGTCGAGCACAGCGTGAGCAATCGTAGACTTTGGCGCGAGCGGAACCTCGGCTCTGCCCCCATCTCGATCCAAGATCGTCACGGCATTGGTGGCCACCGTGAATCCGACACCCTCCCTCGTCACGTCATTGACCACCATAAGGTCGGCGCCCTTGCGGATGAGCTTCTCTTGCGCGTTGCGCTCTACCTCCTGCGTCTCTGCAGCAAAACCGACGATAATCTGCCCAGTCCGGCGGTGTCGCCCGAGCTCGGCAAGGGTATCTATCGTCGGCACGAGAACAAATTCGGGCGGCCCGTCGGCCTTTTTCAGCTTCTGAGGCGCAACCCGTTCCGGCCGAAAGTCAGCGACCGCTGCTGCCATCACCACGACATCGGCCACCCGAGCGAGCGCCATCACCTCGCGGTTGAGATCTTCGGCTGAGACGACCTCAATGGTCTCCACCCCCACCGGAGGCTCGAGATCGACGGTCGTCACCAGAGAGACTCGGGCACCTCGTGCTCGCGCAGCGCGGGCGATCGCATATCCCTGGCGCCCCGAGCTGTGATTCGACAGAAAGCGCACGGGGTCGATCGCCTCGCGAGTCCCGCCGGCACTCACCACCACGTGATACCCCGCAAGATCGTTTTGGTGGCCGAGTCGCTCGGAAATTGCCGCGAGGATGGTCTCCGTTTCCGCAAGACGTCCCTCTCCGAGGTCACCGCCAGCTAGGCGCCCGTGCTCTGGCGCAACGATGGTCACGCCTCGCCCACGCAGTCGCGTCACGTTCTCGCGCGTCGCGGGATGCCCCCACATCTCATGGTGCATCGCAGGACAGAGGATGACCGGTGCCTCGCTGGCAAGCAGGGTGTTCATGAGGAGATCACGGCTAATCCCGGCCGCATATTCACCTAAGAGACGCGCCGTTGCCGGTGCAACCACGATGAGGTCGCACTCTCTGGCGAGGCGCGTATGGACGATCGGATCGCTGTCGTCGTAGATCTCCGTGTGCACCGGTTCGGAGGAGAGTGCAGAGAGCGTCGCACGGCCGATAAAGCGCTCCGCGTTTTTCGTCATAACCGGAATCACATAGGCGCCACGATCGACGAGACGACGTGCCAACTCAACCGATTTGTAGGCAGCGATACCACCGGTGACACCCAGTAAGATCCGACGACCAGCAACGGGATCACCGGTGATCTCGGGGGTCATAGAGTTCGGCTCTGACGAGGTGCCGTCCATTTCCATCGCCTCCGAGTGAGGGCACCCGCAGGTGCCGCGTGCCTTAGGCGGAGGCGTCGTCTCCGGTTGGCGCTCCCGCTGCCTCATCCTCACCATGGGCGAGTGCCTCGGCAAACTCTGCCACCTCAACGATCGCTTCGAGCTCATCCACGAGCTCCAACTCTGCCACCTCGCCCGAGAGTGCAGCCAAGAGCGCCAGCTCCTCCGCCTCTTGTGGCGAAAGCTCTGCCAGTTGGTCGGCACCAGGCTCGCCCGCCTGGACCTTCGATGCAGCGATCTCTTCCATTGCGATCGACAGTGGCTTACGTGCGAGCGAGGTCACCTGCGGTGGCACGACAGCGCCAAGACCCTCTCCCAGCTGGTTGAAGTAGGCGTTGATCTGACGCGCACGCTTTGAGGCGAGCGTTACCAGCGTGAACTTAGAGTCCACCTTGTCAAGGAGATCCTCGATGGGGGGATCGATCAGCGTGCTACGTGGCTCAGCCATCGTGCTCCTTCATGACGGGGCTCAGAGACACAACAATGTGTGACCCTTCGCGTGAATCTATTCAACGATCGTCTTGCCCAACGGCAAAGCGTCGTCGTGAGGCCTCAACTATAGCGGTGAGATCCCGGGTCGCCTGATCGAGGTCGTCGTTGATGACAATTGCGTCAGCGAATTGGCGCCCCTCGGCCATCTCCGCCTCACCAAGGGCAAGGCGTGCGCGGATATGCGCCTCATCGTCGCCGCGCTGTCGCAGCCGGGCCTCTTGCACCGAACGGGAGGGCGCGTCAAGGAGAACACAGACCACATCGGTACACCGCTCGCATACCTGGCGAGCGCCCTGCACGTCGATCTCGAGGACGAGGTCACGTGGATCATCGACGTCGGGCACCGGTGTGCCGTAGTAACGATCGAGCACCTTTGCCCACTCGAGGAAGCAGCCCGCCTCGATATGTGCGAGAAAGGCCGCCTCTGTGACGAAGGTATAGGCGTCGTCTCGCTCACCCTCACGTTGCGGACGCGTAGTCCACGAACGTGAGAGCGCGAGCCGATCGTCGGCGGCAACCAATCGCTCGATCACCGTTCCCTTGCCGGCCCCGCCAGGGCCGGAGACGACGAGGATCAGGGTCGCTCGATCGCCTCGAGCAACGCCAAGACCTGCTTAGCGCCAAGGCCCTGGAGGCGTCGGGTCTCCGAGATTCCGACCTGCTCCATGAGCTTGCGCGCCTTTACCTTGCCAGTGCCGGGCAATGACTCAAGTGCAGCAAGGACCTTCATCTTTCCAACGATCTCATCGGAGGGTGCCTTTGCGACAAGCTCCTTCAGAGTCACGCGGCCACTCTTGAGGTCATCCTTGACCACCGCACGCTCTTTGCGAGCGATAGCGGCCTTTGCGAGAGCGGCGGAACGTTGTTCAGGGGTAAGTGCGGGGGGTTGTGGCATGGCAGGTACGTTAGCGCCAGCACCTGACCCTTGCCACCCTCACCGTCACCATTGGGAAGTTTCCCGAGGTCGCACGGCTGCTCGTCCCCCCTTTTTGTGGGTGCCACTCTCCGTCACCTCGATCGCTGCCTCCTCCAAGTGTTGTCAGCGATCCTCACCTCCTCGCGATGCGCCGTCGCGCTCTCAGTTCGCGGTCGATCCCAGAGCGCGAGTTCAAATCTCACGGGGCCGCTCCTGCGTGGTGAACGCCTCGCCGGAGCACGCCGCGCGGCAACGGAGCGAGCGCAACCTTTTTGCACTCCGACGATCGAGTGGTGAGATACTCAACAGCTGAGCGACCATACCGACAAAGAGCGCGAGACCATCCTGCACGATTTCTACGATGCGATCGATGAGAAGAGCTGGGCTCGCGTAACGAGTCATCTCACGCCGAACTGCCACTGGCACGTCCTCGAGAACGAGGTCACGGGTACCGCGTCGCTGATCGGGATAGAGGAGATCGCCGGGTGGTTTGAGGCCGCAATCGGCGATCTGCCAACGCATCACGAGGTGATCGAGGTCACCAGTAACGAGAACGCGAGCACGGTCTTTACCGTCGCAACGGTTGGCGCTGGGGAGGAGGGCGAGATGATCGAGAGTCACTGGGTCGACGTCTTTGTCTTTGAGAGCAGCAAGATCTCCGAGCATCTCAGCTTGCAGACACGCTGATCGATCAGAGCACTGCGAAGGCACTGCAGCTGCAGTGGAGCATCGCCGAGATCCAGCGCAAGCCCCTGTTGCAAATTTCCACCTCGAAGCGGGACCGGATTCTTTCAGCAAAACACTGCAATATCTTGACCTCTGCTCCGGCAATCTCTCGAGAGAGACGCGCGCGCCACTCACCCGATAGCCAACGCGCTCTCCGATCGACTCGCGCACCGGCGACACCTCTGGTGCGCGTTACTCAATAGGTGAACGTCGCGTAGTTATCCGCGGTCCGCGATCGATCGGAGAATTGCAATCGTGGCCATGACGGGATCTGCTGCACGGGTAATCGGCCGACCGAGCACCAGAAGATCGGCCCCGCTCTCTATTGCCATCGCAGGGGTCATCACGCGCCGCTGATCATCGAGCGCAGCTCCCGCGGGTCGGGTGCCGGGTACCACGGTGAGGAGCCCGGGGGCGGCGAGGCACGTCGTCGCAAGATCGGGGGCGGCACAGACGATCGCACCGCAGCCCGATGATTTTGCAAGCGCTGCCCGTCGTGAGAGCTCACTCAATGGTGCCTCCGCATCACTCGTGAGGACTGTTACACCGACAGCGATCGGTGGCGTCACCGCTGCCGAGGAGGCGCCCCGGGCGAGACCGTCGACGCAGGCACGCAGCATCTCCGCTCCCCCAAGGGTGTGCACCGTGAGATAGCGCGCGCCGAGGGCGGCGACGACCGCCGCAGCATGTTCGACTGTTGTCGGGATGTCGTGAAGTTTGAGATCGAGAAATATCTCCACGGGGTATTCACGTAGCGCACGGACCGCCGCAGCCCCCTCGGCGAGATAGAGCTCCAGCCCAACCTTCACCGTCCCGACAAAGGGGGCGAGCAACTCCGTGAGCGAGAGTGCCTCGGCGAGGGTGTCGACATCGAGCGCCAGACAGATGTGTTGGCGTGCGAGCAGCAGCTCGGGTGTCATTGGAGTACCGGTTGCCCCACCCTCTCGCTCAACCATGCGCTACTCCCGTCAGTTCAGCGACCCTCGACACCCCGTGGTGATCGCACCATCGCACCAACTGTCGCGTGATCGCTGCGATCGCCCGAGGTCGCGCGAGCGTTGCCGTACCCACGCCGACACAGCTCGCTCCCGCCATCATCATCTCGATCGCGTCCTCGCCGGTGGTGACACCGCCGACACCGACGATCGGAAGCTCTGGCATCGCTTGGAAACATTCAAAGACGCTGCGAACCGCGATCGAGTGCAGCGCGGGACCAGAGAGACCTCCGCCGACCCCACCGAGCATTGGACGCCGGTGCTCAAGATCGATGGCAAGACCGAGGGCGGTGTTCGTCAGCGTCACCGCCGCTGCACCGGCATCCCTCGCCGCTGCAGCGATCTCGACGATGCTCGCAACCGCTGGCGTGAGCTTCGCCCACCGTGGAAGTCCTGCCGCTGCGCAGGCATCGATCGCCTCCGCGGTCGCCGTCGGTGACTGTGCAAACATCCTCGCCCGATCCTCGGTATTGGGGCAGGAGATATTTACCTCGAGTGCGATCACCTCTGGTCCAAGGCCACAGAGGAGTTCGGCGGCACGGGCAAAGTCCGCCACGGTCTTTCCCCACACGCTGACGATGACCTTTGCGCCCGATGCGGCCAACTCAGGAAGCTCCTCCTCGCGCCAACGCGCGACACCGGGGCCCTGAAGCCCGACGCTGTTGAGCATCCCGCCACGTACCGGCGTGACCCGAGGCGCAGGGTTGCCCGGCCATGGATCTGCAGAGAGTGACTTCACCGTCACCGCACCGATCTTCGAGAGGTCAAGATAGGCGCCGAGTTCAGCACCATGCCCCGAGGTCCCCGCCGCCGCTACGATCGGTGAATCGAGCGCTACTCCTGCGACGCGAACGGAGAGATCGGGGGTGGGACTCATCGAGCCACGCTCACGCCATCTTCGCGTGGTGCTCTTGGATGGGCGTGACCTGGAGTCCAAGTGCGATCCAGTCTCGGATGCCCTGTGCAGCGGCACGTGCTGCGGCAACCGTCGTCACCGTCGGCACGTTGTGCAGCGCCGCCGCGCGGCGCAGATAGACACCATCAGCGCGTGGCCCACGACCTCGGGGAGTATTTACCACGAGGGTGACTGTTCCTGAGGCGATGAGCGAGATGCCATCGATCCACTCCGGATGCTGAGTAGTCGAACCGGTGAAGTTCGCTCCATCTCGGTCGATCCCCTCGCTGAGCTTCGCTACTCGGGTCGTCACGGTCACGCCGTGTTCTTCGAGGTAGGTCGCGGTCCCGGTCGTCGCAGCGATGGAGAAGCCAAGTTCGAGGAAGGCTGTAGCGGCGCGTAGGCCGCTCGGCTTGTCACGATCAGCGAGCGAGAAGAAGACGGTGCCTGAGGTTGGGAGTCGGTTGCCAGCGGCGATCTGACTCTTTGCGAAGGCGAGACCAAAGGTGGAGCCGACTCCCATTACCTCGCCGGTGGAGCGCATCTCTGGCCCCAACAGCGCGTCAACCTCGGGAAAGCGATCGAAGGGAAGCACGGCCTCCTTCACGCTGACGTGATCGGGAACTCCAACCTCCACCAACATTCCCTCAGTGCGCAGCTCGTCGAGTGAGCTACCCGCCATGACGCGCGCGGCGATCTTTGCCAGCGGCACTCCAGTCGCCTTTGCGACGAAGGGCACCGTGCGCGAAGCACGTGGATTCGCCTCAATCACAAAGACCCTTCCCTGCTGCACCGCGTACTGCACATTGATCGGACCGATCACCGAGAGCGCGTGGGCGATCTCCTTAGTGTGCGCGGTGATCGTGAGGATTGTCTCCGGTAGCAGCGTCGGCGGCGGGATCACGCAGGCGGAGTCACCCGAATGCACACCCGCCTCCTCCACGTGTTCGAGTACGCCACCGATGAGCACCTCACCGGTGTGGTCACGGACGGCATCTACATCGACCTCGACCGCATCCTCCAAGAAGCGATCGATGAGCACGGGACGTTCAGCGGAGAGACCGCCCTCGCGGCCAAGACTCCCGGCACTCTGGCCACCACCATCATCTTTGGCGGTGAATCCGGCGATGGTCGCCATCGCATCGGCAAGGCCCTCATCGTCATAGACGATCTCCATCGCTCGACCACCGAGGACATAACTTGGTCGCACCAGCGCCGGATAACCGATCGATGCGATGACCGCAAGTGCCTCCTCGAGGTTCGTTACTGTGGCCCCCGGAGGCTGTGGGATCTCCAGTTCGCCACAGAGCTGGTTCCAACGCTCCCGATCCTCTGCGAGGTCGATCGATGCCGCGCTCGTGCCAAGGATGAGGGAGGGATCGAGACGGCCGGAGAGTTTGAGGGGTGTCTGGCCGCCGAGACCGACGATGACGCCCTTGATCTCGCCCCCGGCACGACGCTCGGCATCGATCACCGCGAGCACATCTTCCTCCGTGATCGGCTCAAAGTAGAGACGATCAGAGGTGTCGTAGTCGGTAGAGACGGTCTCGGGGTTGCAGTTGATCATGATCGTCTCATACCCTGCCTCGCGAAGGGCCATCGAGGCATGCACGCAGCAGTAATCGAATTCGATCCCCTGTCCGATGCGGTTCGGTCCGGAGCCCAAGATGATGGCGCGTGGACGGCCTCCCGGTCGTACCTCGTCCTCATCCTCGTAGGTGGAGTAGTAGTAGGGCGTCTCCGCGGCAAACTCCGCCGCGCAGGTGTCGACGGTCTTGAAGGTCGCGATCACTCCGACATCGAGACGGTGAGCGCGCACCGAAGCCTCCGGGAGCTTGAAGAGATAGGCGATCTGTGCATCAGAGAAACCGAGCCGTTTGATCCGGCGCAGTACCGGTGCAGTCAGCGCTGCAAGTGGTGCTGCCTCCTTCGCGATCTCCTCCAGATGGTGACGTGCGCCCACGATCAGCATCAGCTGGTCGATAAACCAGGGATCGATACCGGTCGCTGCGCAGACCTCCTCAGGCGTGCGGCCACGACGGAGCAGCGCCTCGATCTGAAAGGGGCGGTCAGGGGTGGGAACCGCGATCTTTGCGAGCAGCTCCTCATCGGAGCAGCCGGTGAGCGACTGCTCGCCTGCATCGGCGTTGAGTCCACTACGGCCCTGCTCAAGCCCGCGAAGTGCCTTCTGGAACGACTCTGGGAATGTGCGTCCGATCGCCATGACCTCCCCGACGCTCTGCATCCGGGTTCCGAGACGATCTTGAGTACCGGGCAACTTCTCAAAGGCCCAGCGCGGGATCTTGACGACCACGTAATCGATGCTCGGCTCAAAACTCGCCGGCGTGGCCTTCGTGATGTCATTGACGATCTCGTCGAGGCGGTAACCAACGGCGAGTCGTGCTGCAATTTTTGCGATGGGAAAACCAGTCGCCTTTGAGGCGAGTGCCGAGGAGCGCGAAACCCGGGGGTTCATCTCGATCACGATGCGCTCCCCCGTCGCGGGGTTCACCGCAAACTGAATGTTCGAACCACCGGTCTCCACCCCAACACGACGGATCACCTTGAAGGCATCGTCGCGCATCTCCTGGTACTCGACATCAGAGAGAGTCTGTGCCGGCGCGACGGTGATCGAGTCGCCGGTGTGCACCCCCATCGCATCGAAGTTCTCAATCGAGCAGACGATGACGCAGTTGTCTGCGTGATCGCGCATCACCTCGAGCTCGTACTCCTTCCAGCCGGCGATCGATCGCTCGACCAGAATCTCGCTCACAGGGCTCGCCTCGATTCCCTCCCGGGCGAGCTGCACGAACGACTCCGCATCGCTGGCAATACCGGTTCCCTTACCTCCCAAGATGAAGGAGGGTCGGACCATCACCGGGTAGCCGATCCGCTCACCTATCTCGATCGCCTCTTCGAGGTTGTGGGCGAAGCCAGACTCAGGTGTCGCAAGTCCGATCTCGGTCATCGCATCTTTAAATCGCTCTCGATCCTCTGCGGTGACGATCGCCTCGGTGGAAGCACCGATGAGCTCGACATCGAACTCATCAAGGACACCATCTTCGCGGAGCGCCATGGCGAGGTTCAGAGCGGTCTGTCCACCCATAGTGGGAAGGAGCGCATCCGGTCGCTCACGTTCGATTATCGCGCGCAACACGTCGCGGTCGAGTGGTTCGATATACGTCGCGTCGGCAAGGCCCGGGTCGGTCATGATCGTTGCCGGGTTGGAGTTCGCGAGGATAACGCGGTACCCCTCCTCCTTCAGCACCCGGCAAGCCTGCGTGCCCGAGTAGTCAAACTCGCAGGCCTGCCCGATGACGATGGGCCCGGAGCCGATCACCAGAATGGAGTGAATATCAGTTCGACGTGGCATCGTTAGAGCCTCCTTGCCTTCAGGCTCTTGGTGTCCATAAGTGTTGCAAACTCATCGAAGAGGTAGAGGGCGTCGTGTGGTCCCGGTCCCGCCTCTGGGTGATATTGCACTGAAAAGGCGGGGACGACCGAGGAGCTAATCCCCTCGACGACGCCATCGTTGAGGTTGCGGTGTGTCACCGTCGCGTCGCGGAGGCTCTCCTCCATGACGGCGTAGCCATGATTTTGCGCGGTGACCTCAACCACTCCCGTGGAATGACGCAGCACGGGATGGTTCCCGCCATGATGGCCAAAGGGCAGCTTGAAGGTCTTTGCCCCTAGCGCTGTGGCGAGCAGTTGGTGTCCGAGGCAGATACCAAAGATCGGCACTGCATCGAGAAGGTTCGTGATCTCCGCGACGAGATGCGCAAGTGCCGCGGGATCACCGGGGCCATTGGAGAGAAAGACACCGTCGGGGTTCCGTCCGAGGACCTCTGCCGCGGGGGTATCTGCGGGAACGACCTCGATGGTGGCGATCGAGGAGAGGTGTCGCAAGATGGTGCGCTTGATGCCGTAGTCGTAGGCAACGAGTCGTCGTGGTCCACCCTCGATGAAGTAGGGCTCCTTTGTCGTGACCTCATCGACCAGATCCACGCCGACAGTGCCGCGCTCGCCACGAGCCGCAACGAGGAGTTCTGCGACCGGCGCGCTGCCAAAGGCACAGGGCATCGCGCCCGCCTCACGCAGATGGCGGGTGAGGCGGCGGGTATCGACTCCGGCAATCCCGCCAACGCCGTGGCGGTTGAGAAAATGCTCGAGGTCCTCAACTGAACGCCAGTTACTCGGAAGGTGCGCGAGGTCACGCACCACGATCCCTCGGCAGAAGGGACGGGCACTCTCGTTGTCATCGACGGCGATGCCGTAGTTCCCGATATGGGGATAGGTGAAGGCGATGACCTGTCCTGCATAGGAGGGGTCGGTGATGATCTCCTGATAGCCGGTCAGCGAGGTGTTAAAGACAAGTTCACCGGTCGCAATCGTCCCCGGATGCTCCGCAAGCGAACCGATCGCCTCCCCCGAGAAGACGGTGCCATCGGCGAGAACGAGGGAGGCCTCGTTGCGCTGGAGGTAAAAGTTCATTGGTGGTGATCCTTGATCGGTGGAGGGAATGAGGGGAATGCGAGCGGCGTCCATGAACCCATCAGAGAACCAGCTTCGCGTCACGAACGATCAGCTGACCATCATGAAGATGATGGCGGATCCGCCCCACGAGATCGAGATGCGCGAAGGGGGTATTACGTGACCTGCTCGCGCCGCGATCCTCGTCAACGCGCCACTGCACCTTGGGATCGAAGAGAACCAGATCTGCAGGGGCGCCAACGGTGATCGTGCCAGATCCAGGTTGGTCATCAACTCGCGCGATCCTCGCAGGTGCGGTGCTGAAGAGCCGTACGAGATCACCCATAGTGAGCATCGGTGCTCCGGAGGCATTTGCCACGCGCAGGTGTGCGCCGACAACGAGTTCTGTATGGGCGACCGCAAACGCGGTCTCCAACCCGATCATTCCAGGGGGAGCACAGTCAAAGGGCTCGTCCTTGGTCTCCGGCGAGTGCGGTGCATGATCGGTTGCGATCGCATCGATAGTTCCATCGACAAGCCCGGTGCGTACGGCGCGAACGTCCGCGCTCTCGCGCAGCGGCGGATTCACGCGGAATACGGGGTCGAAACTCGCCACCTCGGCGTGGGTGAGCGCAAGGTGATGCGGCGTTGCCTCCGCCGTGACGCGGAGACCACGAGCTCGCGCAGTGCGCACCATTTCGATCGCCTCGGCCGTTGAGAGATGAAGGAAGTGCATCGAGGCGTCGAGCTCCTCGACGAGCGCTAGATCGCGTGCAACCATCGCAATCTCAGCGAGTCGTGGCTGGCCGGCAAGGCCGAGTCGGGATGACCATGCACCCTCGTGCATCGGAGCACCCTTCGCGTGACCCTCGTGTTCACAGTGCTGACCAAGGGTGACCCCAAGCGTGCTTGCCATCTCCAGCGCGGCCCGCATCAGTCCATCATCTTGGACGCCACGGCCGTCATCGGTAAAGAGCACGACGCCTTCGGCGGCCAGCTCTGACATCTCGACTAATTCCTCACCTCGACGCCCTCTGGTGATCGCAGCGGAGATCGCCACCTCGATCGGTGCCGCCTTGGCCAGCTGGCGCAGATGCCGGACAACCTCAACCGAATCGATTGTGGGGATGGTGTTTGGCATCGCCACAACGCAGCGGTAACCGCCGAGTGCCCCGGCGCCTGTGCCCGACAAAATCGTCTCCGCACGCTCGCCACCAGGCTCACGAAGATGCGTATGAAGGTCGACAAAGGCCGGGAGGAGATAGCAGCCCTCGGACTCAATGACCTCCTCATCGATCACCGGAGCGAGCGAGCTCGCGATCTCGACGATCTTGCCGGCGCGCACCCGGAGATCGCCAAGACGCTCTCCTGCCGCATCGACGAGGGTTGCGCCTCGAAGGAGGAAACTGCCCAGAGATCGCTCACTCGCCATTACTTGACTGCTCCCTGGATCTCGTCGCGTCGAGCACCAAGGAGCAACGAGAGCACCGCCGCTCGGATGGTGACACCGTTTCGGACCTGCGCCAAGATCAACGAGTTCGGCGCATCAGCTACCAGGGAGTCGATCTCTACCCCCCGGTTGATCGGACCGGGGTGCATGATGAGGGCACCCTCTGGCAGGCGGGCGGCACGCTCGAGAGTGAGACCAAACCGGTGTCGGTAGGCGTCGAGGTCATCGAGTCTCGCCTCAACCATCCGCTCATGTTGAATTCGAAGGACATAGCAGAGGTCGGTGTTGGCGATCACATGATCGAGGTCCGAGCTCACCGCCTCGATCGGCCAACCCTCCACCGATGTTGGCAGAAGTGGCGACGGTGCGACGAGCGTTACATGAGCGCCCATCGCCGAGAGCGCGAGTACCTCTGAACGCGCAACGCGCGAATGGCGGATATCGCCGACGATCGCCACCCGAAGGCCGGTGAGATCCTCTGGCATCACGCCGCGCTGTGTACCGAGCGCCTGGCGGAGTGTGAACAGATCGAGCAACGCCTGGGTTGGGTGCTCATGCTGCCCGTCGCCTGCATTGATAATCGCCGCGTTAACCCAGCGGCTCGCCTGCACTGCCACACCCGAGGAGGCATGACGAATGACGATTACATCAACGCCAAATGCATCGATAGTTGAAAGCGTGTCACGCAGCGACTCCCCCTTCTTAACCGAGGAGGAGTCTGCATTGAAGTTGAGTACCTTCGCGGAGAGCTGCTGCGCCGCGAGTTCGAAGGAGAGTCGTGTACGTGTGGAGTTCTCAAAGAAGACGGTTGCCACCGTCGCATGGTGAAAATCCTCGGGCGTTGCACGGGTTGGAGGTTCTCCTTGGAGCCGGTCGGCGAGATCGAGCACATCTCTGATTCCCTCAGGTCTGAGGTCCTCGATGGAGAGAAGGTTGCGACGATCCCACCGTGGCATCGCGACCACATCCGTCTTCGTCACTGGTAGACCTCGCTCGCATCGCCGGCCAGTATGCCGATTGCCACACTCTCCTCATTGACCCGAACGAGCTCGTCGCGACGCGTGGGGAGGTTTTTGCCGACATAGTCCGGTCGGATCGGGAGTTCACGGTGCCCGCGATCGACCATCACCGCAAGCTGCACTGTGTGCGCGCGACCGTGCTCTGCGAGCGCATCGAGCGCAGCACGAACGGTCCGGCCGGTAAAGAGCACATCGTCGACGAGCACCACGGTGGAGTCGGTGAGATCTACTGGTATCTGCGTTGGCTGTATCTCAGGCTCCGGACGCAGCGCAAGGTCATCACGAAAGCGAGTGACATCTAAGAGTCCAAGGGGGATGGCGAGCCCACTGATCTCCTCCAAATTGGCCACCAGACGCTGTGCGAAGGGGGCTCCACCTGTCTGGAGGCCGACCACTACAAGTCCCTCAACACCATGGTTCCGTTCGACAATCTCGTGGGCGATGCGGACGAGTGCACGGGTGAGATCCGCGGAGCTCATCACGACGGAACGCGCAACGAACGCACGGCCCTTTGGGCGTGCGGAGTCGTTCGCAGGTTCAATCACGGTTCCTCCAGCGTCCGTACGGGCCTCACGGGACCCGCTTCACGTACGCCTCCATAGTAGCGCGACCACTGATACCTTCCGGAGGGGAATCGCCGGTTGGCTGCACACGCCGCGCGACTAGCCGCCATATCGCGACGACTAGCGCAGCTCCAGCTCCTCGCTCGCGAAGGTCACGCCGATCGGTTCAATAACGACCTCACGCGGACCCGCTTCGACGGTACCGGCGACGAGCGCCGTGAAACCGAGCGATGCGGCGATCTCGACCACCTGTGTGCCGCTGCCCGCGGCAACATAGATGGCAAACCCGGCTCCCATATTGAGCGTGCCATAGGCCTCTCGCTCATCGAGACCGGCCTGTGTCACGAGATAGGCAAGCACCTCGGGGACCTCTGGCAGCGTGTGAAGGTGGTAGCGCAGTGCGCGGTTTGCCCGCATCACCTTACGAAGGCCATGTCCCGTGATATGGCTCAGGTAGTGCAGCGGTAGCGCGGCGGCGAGAAGCGCCTCCACGAGCGGCACATAGATGAGGCTGGGATCGAGCACCGCCTCGCCGAAGCTCCTCCCCGAGGGGAGCACCGTGGCGAGCCCATCGGCAAGTCCAGCGGCAACCGCGCGTACCAGCGAGGCACCGTTTGCATGAAGGCCTGACGAGCTCACCAGGACGATCTCGTCGCCCGGGCTGAGCATCTCGCCCAGAAGTGGCGCCGTCCCTGCGGGGATGAGGCCCACGGCACTTCCCGCAAGATCGATCGCCTGCTCTGCGACGAGGCCGCTCAACGTCGGAGACTCGCCGCCACCCCAGCTCGCACCGGCGATATCGCAGCCCTCGCGAAAGCCACGTACGAGGCTCGCGTGCCGAGGTCCAAGGTAGAAAGCGGCTGCTCCGGTCGCAAAGTAGGCGTTGACCACAAAGGGAAGTGCGCCAACACAGCAGCAGTCATTGACGACCGCCGCCACCGTATCGATCCCGATCGCGTCGAATCGATCGATCCCCGATCGCTCGAGTAGCTCGGTCGCGATCATCGATTTCGTGCCCAGACATTCGAGAACGAATCCGAGATGGACTCCTCCGAGATCGATAACGACGGCCGGTTCTCCCCGCGACGCATCGAGCGTCAACGCCCCCAATCGAGCGGCATTTTGCGAGGTGGCGCCCGCTGCGGCGAGCGCGATGCGTTTGGCCGCATCGAGGACCTCGTAGTCCACTCCCGCTCGTTCGTAGTGGGAGCCGTGGGGTGCAATATCCTCTGACATCATCCCTCGCTCGTCGCTCGTCCCGGTGCGGCGAGCGCCTCGTCGGGGCGGATCTCCCGGCTGATCGCAGCGAGAATCCCATTGACAAAACGACCGGACTCTTCAGTTGAATAGGCTTTGGCAAGTTCGATCGCCTCGTCGATGATGACCGCACAGGGCACATCATCACGGTGGGTGATCTCAAAGGTCGCCACGCGGAGCAGCTGGCGATCAACGACCGGCATCCGGTCGAGCGCCCAAGATCTTGCATGTGCGACGATCAACGAATCGACGGCATCAAGATCTCCCATCGTGCCGACGAACAGCTCGAGTGCATAGCGCTCGGGAGGGGTCGGGAGGGCCGCGAGGACCTCCTCGGTATCAAAGTGTTTTGTCTCTGCCTCGTAGAGGAGTCCCAGTGCACGCTCACGACCCCGGCGTCGCGCTCCGGCGACGGGAGGTTCCATAGCGCGACTAGGCCCTGGTGAGGTACTCACCGGAACGCGTATCGACCTTGATCTTGTCGCCAGAGTTCACAAAGAGCGGAACCTGAACTACGAGCCCAGTCTCCAGTGTCGCTGGCTTACGGGCACCCGAGACACGATCGCCCTGCAGTCCCGGCTCGGTGTCCGTGATGGTCAATTCAACTGCGGCCGGCAGCTCCACATCGACGATCTCATCGCCATACTGCTGGAGCACCGCAGTGTCGCCCTCTTTCAGGTAGCTTGGCGCATCGCCGAGCGCCTTTGGCGCGATGGTGACCTGGTCATAGGAGACATTGTCCATAAAGACATAGTCATCTCCGTCACGGTAGAGGTACTGCATCTCGTGCTTTTCGATGATGGCCTGCTCGACCGACTCTCCTGCGCGGAAGGTCTTCTCGATCACTGCCTTGGTGCGGAGGTTGCGCAGCTTGGTGCGGACAAATGCGCCACCCTTGCCCGGCTTGACATGCTGAAATTCCACCACCGTAAAGAGTCCGTCAGAGAGGTTAAGGCCGATGCCATTCTTCAGATCGTTCGTTGAAAATGCCATGGAAGCTGATAGTCCTTCGTCGCTGAGGTGAGCAGTCGGGCCCCCATCGACGTCACCACGAGGGTGTCTTCGATGCGGACCCCTCCGAGGCCGGGGAGATACACGCCGGGCTCGACCGTCACCACCATTCCTTCGCTCAGGCTATCAGCCGACGCCGAACCGACCGAGGGGGCCTCATGGATCTCAAGACCCACCCCGTGGCCGGTGCCGTGAGTGAAGTAGGCATCGAGTCCAAAGGTGACAAGCACCTCCCTGCAGGCGAGATCGACCGCGCGTGCCGCAACTCCTGGAGCGACGGCCGCCACACCCGCCTCCTGAGCAAGACGGACCGCCTCGTAATGGCGCTCCTGCTCCCTCGTCGGTTCACCGATGATGAAGGTACGTGTCATGTCGGAGTGATATCCATCGACGAGAGCACCAAAATCGACCACCACGAGATCGCCCTCAACGATCCGACGCTCGCTGGGACGGGCGTGCGGGAGCGCACTACGCGGGCCGGAGGCGACGATGGTGGTAAACGATGGTCCTGCCGCGCCCAGGCGGCGCATCGTAAAATCAAGCTCCGCCGCGAAATCGCGCTCGACGACGCCCTCGCTGAGACGATCGCGGATCGCTGCGAGTGCCTCATCAGCGATACCGCACGCTCGTGAGATGACGGCGATCTCCGCCGCATCCTTCGTCGAACGAAGTCGCTCAATAAGTCCGGAGGAGGGAACGAGCGAGGGATAAAACTCACGCTCGCAGCGCTGTGCAAGCGACCAGGTGACCGCCCGCTCCTCAAGGCCGAGGATCTTCGTGCGAACGAGTCGTCCGGCGAGGGCCGCAAACTGCCGGGTGCCATCGCCGATGACGAGTTCGGCCGCGATGCCTCTCGCAGACAGTTCCTCCTCCGCCTGGTGTGTGTAGCGCCCATCGGTGGTGAGCATCGCTCCGGTGCCATCGATGAGCAACATGGCAGCGGAGCCGCTAAACCCCGTGAGATAGGCGATGTTCTCGAGCTTGGTGACTAAGAGCGCATCACGTTCCTCCTCGCCAAGCAACCGTTGGAGTCGCTCAATTCGTGAGGAGGGGCCCGCGGCCGGTGGGTGCGAGTCGTTCACCGCGGAGCTCAGCGCGCTTCGCTAGCTTCCGGCGAGGAGATCGGCGACGGCCTCGACCGCGAGCCGATAGCCAAGCGTGCCAAAACCGGCGATGGTACCGCTCGCCACCGGGGCAATTACCGACTGACGGCGCCACGGCTCCCGTGCCTCAGGGTTCGAGAGATGCAGCTCAATCACCGGACCCGCAAAGGTCGCAAGTGCATCGTGGAGCGACCATCCGTAGTGTGTCAGCGCGCCCGCGTTAATTACTATCGCCCCGCAGCGCCCTCTCGCACCGTGGATCGCCCGGACCAAGTCAGCCTCTGCCTCGCTCTGCACATGCTCCAACGTGAGACCGTGTGCCGCTGCCGCAGCGGTCGCCGTTGCTACGTGATCTGCAAGAGTGGCGTGTCCATAGATCTCCGGCGAACGCTCGCCGAGAAGGGTGAGGTTGGGTCCAGAGAGCAAAAGCACGATGGGTTCACTCACCTGCGCTCCCCTCTCTCCCGATCATCTGCGTAGTGGTCTCTCGCAGCTCGCACCAATGTACCGGGTAGGAACGCCGGGGCGCGTTAGTGCCCGGCGACACTGACAAGTGCGAGGGCCGCCAGAACCGCCTCGTCTGGCACACCGCGAACGATCTCCGCTCCGCGCGGTCCGTCAAGAATGAACAGCAATCCGTCGGTCGCCTTCTTATCGTGCCCCATGAGGCGCAAGAGCTCCCCGTGATTCACCCCGACGGGGAGTGCCGTCGGCAGGCCATAGGAGCGGACGACCTCGTAGTGACGCGCCACGCGCGCATCGTCTATGCGGCCGAGCAGACGGGCAAGGTGCGCGGCAAAGAGAAGCCCAATAGCAACGGCCTCCCCGTGGCGAAGATCGATGCCCTCTCGCCCAGGGCCGTCGGCAAAGCCTGCCGCCTCGAGCGCGTGCGCCAGGGTATGGCCGTAGTTGAGAAGCATGCGACGGTTGCCCTCGCGCTCATCTTCGCTGACTACCTCGGCCTTGAGCCTGGCGCAGGCGGCGATCTGCTCCTCGATGGAGAGCTGATCGAGGTTCTCCACGCCCAAGAAGGCATACTTCGCCATCTCGCCACAGCCCGAGCGGCGTTCGCGCTCTGGCAGCGTCACGAGCGTCTCTGTGTCACAGAGCACCGCGATCGGCTGCCAAAAGGCACCAACCAAATTCTTGCCCTCCGGCAAATTGACGGCGGTCTTGCCACCTATCGCGGCATCCACCTGCCCCAGCATTGAGGTCGACACATTGATGAGGCCAACCCCTCGGTGGTAACACGCTGCGGCAAACCCCGCGGCATCGGTGACGACTCCCCCTCCGACGGCGATCACCACATCGGCTCGGGTGAGTCCAAAGGAGACAAATGCACGGGAAAGTTCCGCGATCGTCGCGAGCGACTTCGCCTCCTCGCCATCTTCCATATAAAAGATCTGCGACGGGATCCCGGGATCGACAACTACGCCGATATTTCGCTGCGTAACTATCGCTGCTCGGCGAGCGCTCGCCGGAATGAACTCGCTCACGAGGTGACGCGCACCGTGGCCGATCACAATCTCATAGGAGCGGTCGCCGAGATCAACAGGAACACGCGTCAAGGGAGGCGCAGAGCTCAGATCAGATGTCATCGTCAACCTCGCTCCCTCACGTCACCGCCCGTGCCGAGCCGCATCTGGTGCGGCTAACTCTCAGTGGGCGTGCGAAGCGCCAGCGTAGTAAGGGTGCGCGCCCTCCGCGTGAGCGGTCACATCGATCACCTCGGTGATCTCGGGAACCGAGGCCTGAATCGCGGTGACAATCCCATCGGTGAGGGTGATCGCCGCTGAGCTGCAGCCCTGACAGCCGCCAAGAAGTCGGAGGTACGCGGTTGTGTCCACGACAGCAACGAGCTCCGCTCGTCCACCGTGCGCGGCGATCTGGGGGTTCACCCCGTGCTCGAGCACCTCAATGACGGCCACCTCAAGCGGGCTGGAAAGGTCACTCACTGGCACCTCAAAGGACGTCGTTACGGGTGGCGTGTTGGGGTTCAGCATGACGAGTCCACCTGTGCCGAGGTCAAGGGTTGCTCCCTGGACCTTTTCCGTACTGTTCGCGACCACCACAACGGTGAGGTCGTCGTTGGTGATGGCGATGTCACTGACGCCCGCATCGCCAATCGCCTGAAACCACATGTCATAGGAGTACGAACCATCGGCAACGCCATTTACCTCTAGAAAGAGCGCGAGAAGCGTGGGGTTCTGCTCCTGGGCACGCGCCTCTACTACGAAGGCACGCGCGGCATCGGTGACGGTAAGAAGCGTTGAAGTCATGGTCATGGGACGAGTCTAGAGTCGCATCCCTTCATTGTGGACACCTCGACAAATTTGACCGCTAATCCTGCCCTGCAGGGAGGCGCTTTGAGGCACAACAGTCCATCGCCGTGAGCGCCCGATAATCTCTCCCCATGGCCCGGTCTGTCGCAGTCCCGATCGAGCTCGGTCGATATGGTGCGCTCCCGCTCGTACTCTGCGGATTTATGGGTGTCGGAAAATCGACCGTAGGGCGCCGTCTTGCAAACCGCCTAGAGCGACCCTTTGTCGACCTTGATCACCGCCTCGAGGAGCAATTTGGCACCTCAATTTCCGCGCTCTTTCAGGCCGGACGCGAGGCAGAGTTTCGGTCCGCTGAGGCGGCGGAATTGCAGCGGCTTCTCGCAGAGCACCCCCCGATGGTGGTCGCACTGGGTGGTGGAGCGGTAGAGGATGCGGCCACTCGGGAGCTGTTGCACGAGCGCGCATTTACTATCCACATCGATCAACGATTCGACGATCTCATTCCCGCACTCAACCGGCTGCGGGCAACCCGTCCGCTTCTTGCCGCACGCTCCAACGAGGAGATCCACGCGCTCTATCTCCGGAGGCGCGCGAATTACCTCTTTGCCAATCTCACCGTCACGATCGCACGCGCTGGAGTCGCACGGGCGACCCGTGATGTCGTCACCGCCATCAATGCCTTTGTGGAAAAAGACCCGAGGTGAACTAACGTCAGCTTTGTGACCGTTCCAGATGATGCCCACGAGTGGTTTAGCTTCGAAGACACCGAGGAGATGCGCATCTGGATGTTCGATGTCACCTTTCTGCTGAGTCCGTGGACCTGCATCTTCAATCACGGATGCAAAGGCGTCCTCGAGGAGGACGCGACGGGGCTCGTACAGGGTTGTTGCTCGCACGGCGCTCACTTCTCTGGCAAGGAGGATCTTGCCCGAGTGAAGCGGGCCGCGAAGACGCTCACCGATGAGCAGTGGCAGTTCCGCTCGATAGGGCGTGACCGTGGCATCACCCGCAAAGAGGAGGGTGAGACCGTTACCGCACTCGTTGACGGGGCGTGCATCTTCTTGAATCGGCCAGACTTCGCGGGTGGACCCGGTTGTGCCTTCCACGGTGCTGCGATCGAACGCGGTGTTCCCCACCTGCTCCTGAAACCAGACGTCTGCTGGCAGCTCCCGCTTCGCCATGTCGATCTCCGCGATGAACAGACGGGCTACATCACCTCGATGATCAGTGAGTGGGAGCGTAAGCACTGGGGCGAGGCGGGCGAGGACTTTCACTGGTGGTGCACCGAGGCGCCGGAGGCCTTTGTCGGCGCGGTCCCTGCCTACCTCGGTCTGCAAGAGGAGCTACGAGCGATGACAACGGAGCCGGCATTCTTGGCGCTAATGGCCTACCTCGAGGAGCGGCGCACGCGGACCAACCTCCCCCATCCAGCGCTACGACGACGAACGACGAGCACGACTGAGCGCTAAATGCTCCGTTTATCGCGTTTCGGGCACCCAGTGGTACCTCTGGCCCCTCCAGTTAGAGGGCGCGTCCTGGTAGAGAACCCGACGGTTGACGCGGTGAGGGCGGCACCACGGATCTCCGGAGCGGTTTTGCAGGCGCTGGCAGAGCGTGGCCTCGAGGGGAGGGTGCAGTGTTTGCACCGCCCTCACCGATCGGATCAGTTCGCCTCTTCAACCTCGTCGAGCTCTTCAGACTCATAGAGGCACCAAGCTGCGTGATCGTCCTCGGGATCAGCACCACACTCCGGACAGGGCTCCAGAACCACCTCGATGGCGCGCTTCATCGAACGCGCTTCCTCAAAGCGGCGATGACGTCCTTTTTTCACGATCTACTCCCTGCTGACGAGGGCTTGTTGGCTCGCTGGTCGGCAGGATCGCTGCGACGCCGCCGAGCGAACAACTCTCACCGGGTTTCTCTGTAGGGCGTAAAGCATACCCTCATCGAGCTACCTATCGCGTTCGCGTCGAGGCCTTTGTGCAGGCATTTCGTTCTCATTTTTCTCGGCAACGCTAGGTTGTGGTGATGGCCAACACCTTTGACACCGAGGCGATGCTCGAACGATTCCGACAGCGCGCGGCAGCGGTCCGTCGCCGGGGACTCCCTCCCGTAGAGGGGCCAGAGCGCCAGATGATCCGTGAGCAGATGGAGCTTGACTATATGGATTTTGCGATCCTCGGTGACGCGAGCGCGACTCTTGACGATGGTATTTTGACGCTCCGCGTCGACCTACGCCCCGAGGGCGATCGCGACTAACCACGCTTCTCCCGAACGGGCAGCGACCTCGGCTACTGCCACACCGCCTCTGCTCGATACACTCGCACCGCTAGTTGGAGAGATCCGCAGCGAGCACTGCGAGGTCGACGGAGGGGAAGAGATGGTCCTCTCCTATCAGCTCGGTAAGTCCCGAGCGTTCCAGTCCTGCCCGCACGCGCTGCCCCGATCGCGCAATTGCAAAGGCGACGCCCTTCGCGTGTAGCTCCTCGACTACCTGCCGGAGTGTCGCGGCGCCGGTGAAATCAAGGTCACTCATCCCAACGACGTCGAGGACAACAAGACGCAATTCCGGAAGATGTTCAGCGATCGCCGCCTCGATCTCATCGCGGAAGTGTGAGGCATTCGCGTACCACAGTGGGGTGGCAAAGAGCGTGACCAGAACTCCCGGGAGTTCCATCCCATTATCGGGGACGTCATTGGCGATCCAACTCGTCGTTCCCGGTACTCGTCCAAGCACGTGGAGCTGTGGCTGAATAGAGAGGCGCGTGCGATCGATGACGGCCAGGGCGATCGCCACAATGATCCCCTGCTCTACCCCCACAAAGGCCACCGCGAGAAGCGTGATCATCGCAAGCGCAAATTCGAAGAGATCAAAATGTGCGATCGCGAGAAAGTCTCGACCATGAAAGATCCGAGTCGCAATAAACACCAGAACTGCGGCAAGAGCGGCGAGTGGAAGATTGCGGAGAAGACCAATCGCGGGTACGACCGCGACCATTGCTCCCGCGGCAAGAAGACCGGTCATCTGGGTGCGGCCTCCCGAAGAGGCGACCGCTGCGGTTCGCGCCGGACTCGCATCTCCGGGAAACGAACCAATGATCCCCGCGAGCATCGAACCCGCACCTATTCCAACAAAATCACGACCCACGTCGACGCGGTAGTGCCCAAGATCGGCGAATGCCCGTGACGTGGCGGCACTCTGACTGATCACCACGAGCGCAACGACAAGTGCGACGGGGAAGACGGCCTCGATCAGATGGAGGCTGAGCCCTGCAATACCGAAGCGAGGGAGCCCGTGCGGGACCGATCCCAAGATCGACACACCCTCTCGGGAGAGGTGCGCGAGACCGACGATGAGCGTGGCGGCAACTACGCCCACAAGCGCACCCGGAATCCTTCGATCGATACGCTCGGCGACATAGACAACCACAAACACACCCAGTGCGAGCGCAAGTGTCCACGGGTGCGTGTGGGAGAGGTGCTCGGTCACAGCGGCTACGCGGTGAAGATTGGATCCACTCACAGAGGCGACGCCAAGGAGATCCGGCAGCTGGTGCACCATGATGATGATCGCTACTCCACCCATAAAGCCAGTGATGATGGGTTTCGAGAGAAACTCTGCGACCCAGCCCATTCGAAGGACGCCAACAAGTGCCACGATGAGTCCGGTCTCTACCGCAAGGACGTTGATAAGGGTGAGATAGCTCGCATGGTCGATTGCGGCGATTCGGGTGATGGCCACCGCAAAGAGCGGTGCAATCGTTGAATCTGCGCCGATTGACATCTGCGGATTCGAACCAAGCAGTGCAAAGAGTACTGAGGAGACGATAAAGAGATAGAGCCCGGTGATGACCGGCATACCCGCGAGACGTGCGGTGGCAAGCTGCTCGGGAACCGCGATAGCGAGCAACGTCATAGCAGCGATGAGATCGAACTTGAAGGTTGCCTTTGAATATCCGGCAAGGTTTTGCACGAAGCCCAGCTCGCCCTTTGTCGCCCGCGACGCCGGGTGGGGAAGTTCAACTCCTTTGGAGAGAAGGCGCGACCATCGGTCGCGAGGCGAGAGACTCACTCTGCCCACGTGACGATTCGACAGGGAATTGCCGCGTTCTCCTCGATCCAATAGCTCGTGCAGACGCGGTGATATCCGTCGGCGATGATCAACGGATGGTCGCCAAGGAGCGCGGCGCGAACCAGTAGAACTGGCGAAAGATGATGTCCCTTGCTGATCTTTTCCAGATCGCTCTTGACATGCGCATTGTCCTTTGGCAAAAGGCTGAGTCCACTTGCACGCAGGAGATCCTTCGCCGCATAGATCTGATTGGTTGCTCCACGTAATGCGTTCACTATCTTTTCAGCCTCTTCCTCACTGCAGAGGAGGCTCAGATAGTTCACCGCCGCGGGAAAATCATGATCCTCGGGTTCAGACTTCCAGTGCTCGACTGACATCGTGCTCCCTCCCTACCGGCTCGATGAGACCATGCGCCCCTGACGTGGACACGGCATCTCGCCGTAGGGCAAATGTACCCGTCGCCGCGACCTTGCATCTTCTTCGCGATGAGGGCAACGCCTAGGTGGTGAGAGTCGTACTCTGCGCGGGCACGTTTAAATCGATCGGTATCCCCGAGCGTTCCTCGAGGACCAGTGAGTTCCCTCGCAGGACGATCGATGCCTCGCCGGCGACAAGGCGTCGGATCGGCTCGCCGATGAGACCATTGCGCCAGGTGCTGACGAGTCGCCCTACCGGCTGATCTTGCAAGAATGCAACGAGATCGGCGCGCGTCGCGAGGATCGCCGGATCGATCTCCAGTTGGTGTGAGGCCTCTGCGACCCACGCAGCGGCGATGGCCACCGCTGGTTTCGCAATCGATTCGCCCTGTGGTCCTGGTGGGAGATGAAGCTCCTCTGGCGCCAGCGACCTTCCGCGCGAAATGGCCTCGAGGATCGACTCGGCCGCTCCCCCGCCAAGGTGGCGTGACTCGATAGAGCGAACCTGTTCCAACTCGTTTCGACTCTTTGGCGGACGGTGCGCGATTGAGGCGATGGCAAGATCGGAGATAAAGAACCGGATGGGTTGATCGGTCTCGCGTGCGCGACGCTCCCGCCATGCGACAACCTCCTGTGCGATGCCGCGCTCCGCGT
>CAIMWD010000074.1 GCA_903845085.1 uncultured Acidimicrobiaceae bacterium | reverse complement strand
GGCCCTGGCCCGACAGATGGCGAAGGCGGCTCCCGACTTTGGTGCAGGCGAGGCGTGGGGCACGATCGCTTGCACCTTCTGGCCAGAGCACATCGCCCCGGCTCCCGCACCGGTAAAGAATCTTTCGGCAAACACGGTGCTCGTTATCGGTTCGACACAGGACCCGGCGACCCCCTACGCGGGATCCGTTGCCGTTACCAAGCAGCTCGGGAACGCGCGACTGTTGACACGAGACGGCTTAGGTCACACCGGCTATGAGTTCTCTGCTTGTATCCGAACGTACGCGGACCAGTACTTCACCTCGCTGGCACTTCCACCCTCGGGCACGACCTGCGCCTCAAACGCCTAGAACGACGACACCCGCCACTCGAGATCGAGTGGCGGGTGCGCAATAAACCCTGATCCGTGGTCAGAGCAGCGATTTAGCGTCCCTTCGGACGCCCACCACGTGCAGTGGGGCTGGCGAAGGAGCGACCGCCTGGGCGTGGTGCGCCGCTGCGCTGCCCTCCGGTTGCTCCCGGTCGACCGAAACTCCGTGCTCCGCGATCCTCACCCGGGCGGGCGGGACGGCCTGCACGCGCGCCGCTAGGGCCACCACGAGGTGCCCATTCGGTGCGCTCACGAGGTCCTCGTGGTGCTGCCTCACTGCGACCGGCGTAGCCGCCACTGCGAGGAGCGCGTTCCTCGCGCTGCTCGCGCAGTGGACGCTCAGCTGCAGGTCGTGCTCCGCGTGCTGCGTTCGTGCGCGGGCCACGCTCGCCCTCAGCGCGGGAACGATACCCACCCTCACTATTGCTGCGGGGAGCTGACCCGTAGGAGGGACGCTCACGCGACTCGGGACGCGATGAACGGGCGGAGCGCTCCGGACGCGAGTCACGCTCAGGGTGGGCCTCCCGCTCGGGGCGGGGAGCACCCTCGTCGCGGAAGCGACCATCTGGCGTCCACTCGTTTCGGGGAGTCCACTCATTGCGATCGCTACGCTCCGCGGTCGGGCGCGCAGGGCGCGCGGAGCGGGGGCGCGATGGGCGCGTGCTGCGGGGACGATCACCGCGGTCATCACGTGGGCCTCGTTCGCCACGACGCTCAGGTCCTCGGGGACGGGTCGTGTTTTTCACAAAGATAGGCTCCGCGCTCAGGAGTTCCTCATCTGGGTCTTCGATCCGCTGAGTGAGCCCAAGTCGCTGCTGCATGCGCTTGATGATGTTCTGGTGCTCACGGGTGACGAGCGAGATGACGTTGCCACCGGCGCCTGCGCGTCCGGTACGGCCAGAGCGGTGCACGTAAGCCTTCTCATCCTCTGGAGGATCGAAGTGGATCACACAGTCAACACCGTCAACGTGGATGCCACGAGCGGCGACATCGGTCCCGACCAAGATCTGGAGCCGCTGTGACCTAAACGCTTCGAGTGCTTGGTCCCGCTGCGCCTGTGAACGATCACCATGGATTGCACCAACATCGAGTCCCGACATCTTTAGGTGCTTGGCAAGGCGGTCAGCACCTCGCTTGGTGCGACAGAAGATCATCGCCGCGCGATGCACGCGGACGATACGGGTCGTTAGCTCTACGCGGTCACTAGGACTGGTGCGCCAGAAGTAGTGCACCGCGGACTCGCCGATCGCGTCCTCGTCGGAGTCGACCTCGTAGCGCTTGGGGTTACTCTGATATCGACGGATGAGCTCTTTGACGTCGCCATCCAAGGTGGCGGAGAAAAGCAGCGTCTGACGGTGCTCCTTTACCTGGTCGAGGATCTCCCTCACAACCGGCATGAATCCCATGTCAGCCATTCGGTCAGCCTCGTCGACGACGACGATCTCGACATCACCGAGGCGGATGGCGCCCTTGTCCATAAGGTCCATGAGGCGTCCAGGACAGGCCACGGCAACGTCGACTCCACGGCGTAACGCGTTGAGCTGCGGACCGAATCCCACACCGCCGTAGAAGCTGGCGACGCGGCAGTTACGCAACTTGCCCAGCATGCTGAGCTCATCGCAGATCTGCTGAGCGAGCTCACGGGTTGGCGCAAGAATTAGGGCCTTGGGACGGCCCGGGGCAGCCTCACCGACGCGCGAGACGACGGGGATCCCAAAGGCAAGGGTCTTACCCGATCCCGTTGGTGCCTTGCCACAGACATCATGGCCTGCGAGTGCATCGACGAGCGTCGCTGCCTGGATAGGGAAGGCATCTTCGATGCCACGGCTCTTTAGGCCACGAACAAGGTCCTCGGGCACGCCAAGGTCAGCAAATTTAGTACTCAAGATAGATAGAACTCCGGTGACGAGGTGCAAGTGCACACGCGAAGGGGACGACCGCCCCACTGTGGCCTCCTGTAGGACCGGCGGGCCGGAACTGCTGTGTC
>CAIMWD010000073.1 GCA_903845085.1 uncultured Acidimicrobiaceae bacterium | reverse complement strand
GCGTTCGAGATCACACGAACGGAATCCGACCGATGCAGGGCATTAGCTGGTGTGTCAACTCTTGTAGCAGGTCACCTCACTGCCCCTAGGGAGATTGTCCTTGGGCATCTGGTTCTGTCGGTCTAACCGTTGTAGCGCTTGGGGTGCATACTCCTACCGTCATTCCTCGGCACTCTCCGGAGCCGTCTGAGCGGTCAATTCGGTGAGTCCGTGTCAGCAGAGGCGAGCAGGTAGACTCGGCATTGGATGATTACCTACCTGTGGGGGCAGGCTCGTCGCCTGCTCTCTTCCGTCTCTGTCACCCTTACCGTGACGCGGGCCTTTCGGACCGCGTCACCTCGCCCCGTCATCACCTCCGCAGCGCCACAACCGCGTGCCTTCGGCACGAACACGGCCACGGAGACCGATGGCATCCATGACAACCGCACCCCATCTGCCTGCTCGCTGTCACCGACAGCACGGAGCGCGCACACGCCGGTGCCCACCGCATGCCATTTTGGCCTGCGTGGAAGAAGGGAACACGCCCATGTCCGAATCGGTCAGCAACCCAACCGAGGTCGACCCCTTGGTCTCTGCCTCCACCACCGAGAGTCCTACACCTCAAAGCACTCCTAGCGCACGACCCTCGCCAAAGATCGGAGATTCGCGGCCCGCTCCGCAGGGAGAGGTAATCGCTCCCTCGCTCGCACCGCGATCCGGTGGCACGGAGAGCGCGAGCAACGATCCCAATCGGCCGAAGCGACGTCGCCGGGGCGGACGTGGCCGGGGCGGACCGAGTCGTCCGAATGGGACCCCTGTGGGAGGTGCTCAGGCACCGCGCGAGGCCGGAGCCACATCGACGGCACGTCCTGCTCCGCGTGCAAATACACCACTTAGTGATTTGAGCAGCACCGAGGAGGGTCGACCCACCCGTGCAACCGAGGGTCCGGAGCGTACCCAGAGAGCGGCGCCGAAGCGCCGTCGGGGACGTGAGCGAAATGGTCGTCCTGTGGGTCGCTACCTCATGTGTGTACATGTCGAGCGTGATCTCACGCAGATCGCAGTACTTGAGGGGCGATCGCTCATAGAGCATCATGTCGCCCAGGCGACCGATGATGCAAACCAGATCGACGGAAACGTCTACTTTGGACGTGTGAAAAATGTGCTTCCGGGAATGGAGGCCGCGTTTGTCGATATCGGCACACCCAAGAATGCGGTGCTCTACTGGGGCGACGTTGCGAACCACGGCGAAGAGACCGAGGACGGCACCGAGAGCGTCAAGCGGATCGAGCAGCTTTTGCGCCCTGGTCAGACAGTTATCTGTCAGGTGACGAAGAATCCAATTGGTCTAAAAGGAGCACGACTTACCGAGGAGGTCTCGCTTCCTGGGCGATTTGTCGTGCTCGTGCCCAATAGCGAGGTCTCTGGCATCTCGAAGCGACTCGATGATCACGAGCGCCGCCGCCTGCGTCATCTCCTCGATGAGATCCGCCCCGCTGGACACGGCATCATTGTGCGAACTGCAGCGGAGGGCGTCTCCGATGAGGAGTTGCGCCGCGATGTGGAGCAGCTCATGGCAAAGTGGAACGAGATCGAGCGTCTCGCAAAGCGATCGAACGCGCCGACGCTTTTGTACTCAGAGCCCCTTCTCGCGCTGCGAGCCATCCGCGAGGAGCTGACGGAGGAGTACCGCGGCGTCATCATCGACGATGCAGATCTCTTTGAGCAGGTGCGTACCTACGTCGCTGACATCGATCCCGCGCTCGCCGACCGGGTGGAGTACTACGACACCTCGGTCGAGCCATTACCGATCTTTGAACGTCACCACGTACATGAGCAGCTACACAAGGCGCTCGACCGGAAGGTATGGCTGCCCTCTGGTGGATCCCTCATCATCGAGCGGACGGAGGCGCTCACGGTCATCGACGTCAACACGGGTAAGAACGTTGGCTCATCGAACCTCGAGGAGACGGTATTTCGTAACAATCTTGAGGCGGCAGAGGAGATCGCACGTCAGCTTCGCCTCCGCGATATCGGTGGAATTATCGTGATCGACTTCATTGATATGGAGATCAAGGCCAATCGGCAGGAGGTCCTCGCGACGCTGCGCGGCGCATTGAGTCGCGATAAGACGCCGACGCAGTGCTTTGATATCTCCGAACTTGGACTCGTAGAGATGACGCGCAAGCGCATCGGTGTCGGGCTCGTCGAGTCGCTCTCGGATGCCTGCCCGGTTTGTGACGGTCGTGGTCTCGTCTTCTCGCAAGATTTAGAGCGCGCACGAGCCTGATCTGGTTGTTCCCAATTTGCACTCACAGGGCAACCAGGCGGTCTGATTCAACCGGGTGATCCGAAGGGGTGAACTCGGCTGGGTAACGATTGCATGCCAGCGTCAACCATCTGGCGCCGTTCGGTCTCGGGGGTACCGTGGTGACGCCGGCGCGTAAAACGTGTGTAGCCCGCGCTGTTAGACTGTCCGGACTATGTATGCCGTGATCTCAGCAGGTGGAAAGCAAGAGCGGGTCGAAGTTGGCCAGCGCATCGAGGTAGAGCTGCTCGCAGCCGCAACCGGCGAGGAGGTGAGCTTCCCGGCGATCTTGATCGTTGATGGAGCTGACGTCGTCTCCGCACCGGCAGCGCTCGGTGACGCCGCCGTCACTGGCAAGGTCGTTGGTGAGTCGAAGGGTCCAAAGATCACCGGCTTCACCTACAAGGCGAAGGCACGCGGCCGTCGCCGCTATGGCCACCGCCAGCATTACTCGACGGTGGAGATCACCAAGATCGCCGTTAAGGCAAAGGCGTAGGAGGGCGAGATGTCAAAGACTAAAGGTGGCGGTTCGACCCGAAACGGTCGCGATTCAAATGCACAGCGCCTCGGCGTAAAGGCCTCTGACGGCACCGTAGTGACCGCCGGATCGATCCTTATCCGCCAGCGTGGCACCCGCTTTCACCCCGGACTGAATGTTCGGCGTGCCGGTGACGACTCACTCTTCGCAACCTCACCCGGTCGCGTGAAGTTTGGCGAGAAGCGCGGACGTCGCCAGATCAACGTCCTTCCCCTCGAGGGCTAATCCCCCCGATCCCCTTCGGTGTCGCGGTGAGATACGCGCGGCACCAACGGATTCGTGCCGCTCGGACACCTCTAGTGTCCGCCTGCCGAACGTTTAAAGGCAAGGATGGCAATGGCAAGCTTCATCGATGAGGCACAGGTACACGTAAAGGCCGGCGACGGTGGTGCTGGCGCTGTTGCGTTCCGCCGCGAGGCACACGTATCGCGTGGTGGCCCCGATGGTGGCGATGGCGGTAATGGTGGAGATGTCTATCTTGAGGCCTCCACAAACGTGGTCTCGCTTCTCGCATTTCGCGACCATCCACACCGTCGTGCCGAGAACGGGACTCACGGTTCGGGCGCCAAGCGCTTTGGCCGTGGAGGCGAGCACTCCGTGGTCTACGTTCCCGAGGGGACGGTTATCCATACGCTCGATGGCGCAGTACTCGCCGACCTTGCGATCGCGGGCGACCGACTCCTTGCCGCTGAGGGCGGACGCGGCGGTCGCGGAAATGCGCGGTTCCTGACGAATCGTCTTCGTGCTCCGGCCTTTGCCGAGCAGGGCGAGGTGGGGGAGGAACGTTGGCTCAATCTCGAGCTGAAACTACTCGCCGACGTCGCACTTGTTGGCTTTCCCAATGTGGGAAAGTCAACGCTCATCTCGCGAATATCAGCGGCAAAGCCAAAGGTCGCCGACTATCCCTTCACCACGCTGGAGCCGCACCTTGGCGTCGTTCGTGCTGGAGGTCGTGGTACGGACGGAGCCGAGTACACAGTCGCAGATATCCCAGGACTGATCGAGGGTGCGAGCGAGGGTCGTGGACTCGGCTTTCAGTTCCTCCGCCATATCGAACGCGCACGGGCGATCGTGGTACTCGTTGACCTGAACCCCTTTGCGGAGCAGGCGCCAAGCGCGCAGGTCGAGATCCTGTTGAGAGAGCTCGGCCACTACCGTCCCGAACTCCTCGAACGTCCGCGGCTGATCGTAGGTTCGCGTGTGGACCTCGCGGGAAGTGAGAGGCCACCGCTGTCAAGTTACGGCGGTGATCTTGAGATCTCCGCGATGACCGGCGTCGGGCTGGAGGAGTTGACGATGCGCCTCGCCACCATGGTGGCGACGATGCGCCTTGCCCGTCCCTCTCGTTCAACCGCGCCAGTGCTACACCGGCCGCGTGCAGAGGGCTTCGTGATCGAGCGGATAAATGAGAGCTATGTCGTCCACGGTCGCGACGCCGTCCGGGCGGTGTCACTCTCTGACCTGACCAATATCGATGCGCTCTATTACATCCATCGCCGGCTGAAGCGCCTCGGCGTCGACCGTGCGCTCGCGCGTGCCGGCGCGAAGCGAGGCGATGCGGTCATCATCGGTGATCTGAGCTTCACCTTTGAACCAGAGGATTAGTAGTCGGGTCGCGACGGTGATCCCATGCGCACGCAACCCCTTCCTCTAGGGTGAGGGTGTGAGTTCTCCCGCCCGCCGTTCCCACGTGGGTAACCTGCTTTTGGAGCCCCAACGATGATTCTCGTTGCCAAGATCGGCACCTCCTCTGTGACCACGGCGGAGGGACTGGTAGATGTGGAGTTGGTGCAATCGCTCTGCCGCGAGGTCGCGCAGCTGCGTCTGCGGGGCCACCAAGTGGTGATCGTGACCTCCGGTGCCGTTACCGCAGGAGTCGCGGCGCTTGATCCCACCGGCGGGCGACCAAATGACGCGGTGACTCTGCAGGCGCTCTCCGCGATCGGACAGCCACGACTCATGCGCGTCTACGACGATGCGCTCTCTGCGCATGGTCTCATCGCCGGTCAGGTGCTGTTGGTTGCGCAAGACTTTGGTGCTCGCCGCCAATACTTAAAGGCGCGAACCACGCTTTTACGTCTGCTCGAGCTCGGCGTGGTGCCGATCGTAAATGAGAACGACGTCGTTGCCGACGATGAGATTCGCTTTGGCGACAACGATCGCATCGCCGCTCTCGTCGCCAATTTGCTCGGCGCCTCGCTCTTGGTTCTGTTGACGGACACGAGTGGTCTCTATGACGCGGATCCGAGATATCACGAGGAGGCCTCGCTGCTCGAGGAGGTGACGGAGATTGACGCTGCACTCGAAGCAGCTGCGGGCGGTCCCGGTAGCTCAAGCAGCCGAGGGGGAATGGCATCGAAGGTCGCGGCGGCAAGGATCGCCGCGTGGTCGGGCATCCGCGTCGTCATCGCAAAGGCGGACCGCACAGAGGTGCTCACCGATGCAGTGGAGGGTCGCCCGGGTGTCGGAACTGTCGTCATGGCGCAGGAGCGGAGCATTCCAGCGCGCAAGTTGTGGATTGGGTTTGCGCTCCCCGCGGTTGCGCGGATCGTTATCGATGAGGGTGCGCGCACCGCGCTTATTGAACGCGACGCCTCGCTGCTCTCGGGCGGAGTGCTCGAGCACCACGGAATCTGGCAGGCGGGCGAGGCGCTGGAGGTAGAGGGTCCTGACCACGCGGTCATCGCCAAGGGGATCGCACGAATCTCTCAGGAGGAGTTCGCGCGTCACCGCGAGAGCGAGACGAAATCACTGTTGATCCACCGCGATGATCTCGTGATCCTTATCGGCGCCGTCGGCGCGAGCTAGCAATCCTGACGTCCTTCGGCAGCGCTCTCGGGCACGTTGCCGAAGGGGCAGGTGCAGCGAATTGGTACGCTGGCCCATTATGTTGACACCGATGGAGGAGCTTGGCGCCCGCGCGCGACTGGCCGCCCAGCGCCTCGCCCTTGTCCCGCGCTCGGTAAAGGATCACGCGCTGCTCGCGGCCGCCG
>CAIMWD010000072.1 GCA_903845085.1 uncultured Acidimicrobiaceae bacterium | reverse complement strand
CACAGAAGGGGGCATCCCCGTAGTTGTAGACGTTGCCGGTGCGGGTGACCGCGAAATAACCCTGATGATCGGCGGAGGTGGCAAAGACCGCGATCTTTCGTGACCCAAAGACCGCTGCTGGCGATCCGAAATTAGTTGCGTCACCGTAGGTGTAGACGCTTCCATGTGAGGAGGCAATCCAGTAACCAAGGCCATCGGCTGTGGCGCCGCCTCCGATCACCCTGGTGGGAACTCCCTGCGCGACCCGTGATCCAAAGAAACCTGCTCCACCGAAGGTCTGCACATCGCCCTGTGAGGTTATGAGGTCATATGCCGGCAGGGGAGCGACGGGAGGGAGGGTGGTCGTCGGCGCTGTCGTGCTCGTAGAGGTCGAACTGGTAGAGGTCGAACTGGTAGAGGTCGAACTTGTCGTCGAACCGGTCGCCGTGGTCGTCGTCGCACCGGTCGTCGTGCTCGACGTGGTGGTGGTCGCGGGAATCGGACCGGCTACGCAGGTGGTCGTCGCCGCTGCAGCGGTGACGGAGCTGTTTGCACCGAGGTCGAATCCAATTGGGAGGAGCAGCGCACCGAGGGTAATTGTGCCGACCCAAAATCGCGCCACTCTCCCTCGAAGATGAGGGAAGGAACTCATACGCGCAGTAGCTCAGCGACGCGGAAGGCGAGGTCGATGGACTGGCGGGCGTTTAAACGCGGGTCACAGGTCGTCGTGTAGCGCAGCGGAAGATCGGATTCGAGGATCTCATCAGCACCGCCCAGGCACTCCGTGACGCTATCGCCGGTGAGTTCAACATGGACTCCGCCAGGCCAGGTGCCAAGGTCGTGATGGACGGCGAAGAAGTCACGGATCTCCGAGAGAACATCATCAAAACGGCGGGTCTTTCGTCCGCCCTCTGCCGCGATGGTGTTCCCATGCATTGGATCGCACTGCCACACCACAGGGTGTCCTGCCTCGGTAACTGCGGAGACAAGTGGCGGGAGTAGCTCGCGAACGTGTCCCGCGCCCAGCCTTGTCGTCAGCATCAGGCGTCCCGGTATCCGCTCGGGATTGAGCTTCTCGCAGATCGCGAGGGCCTCCTCCGCCGTTGTCGTGGGTCCGAGCTTGACGCCAAGTGGATTGCGGACGCCGGCGAGGAAGGCGAGATGAGCGCCATCGAGCTGTCGGGTGCGCTCGCCTACCCAGAGAAGATGGGCGGAGCAGTCATACCAATCGCCGGTCAAGGAGTCGCGTCGTGTCAGCGCCTCCTCGTAATCGAGGAGTAAAGCCTCGTGGCTTGTGTAGAACTCGACCTGTTGGATCGTCGACTCTGCCCGCAGGTCGATGCCACAGGCGCGCATAAATGCGAGCGCTCGATCGATCTCGCCGGCGATCGTCTCGTAGCGCCGTCCCTGGTCGCTCGTGGCAACGAACTCCTGATTCCACGCGTGCACCTGAGAGAGATCGGCGAAGCCACCTTTGGTAAAGGCGCGGAGCAGATTGAGCGTTGCCGCAGAGTGGTTGTACGCCCGCAGCATCCGTTGAGGGTCTGCGATGCGCGCCGCGGGATTCGGCGCATCGTCGTTGATGATATGGCCGCGAAATGAGGGCAGCTCAAGATCGCCGACGCGCTCCGTTGGTGACGAACGTGGCTTGGCAAATTGACCGGCGATCCGACCCACCTTGACGACGGGGAGCCCCGCCCCATAGGTAAGGACTACCGCCATCTGCAAGATGACCTTTAGCTTGTCGCGGATATCGTCAGCGGCAAACTCAGCGAATGATTCGGCGCAGTCGCCCGCCTGCAGGAGGAATGCCTCGCCCTGTGCGACTCGAGCAAGCTCGCGGGTAAGCGTCCGAGCCTCTCCGGCAAAGACGAGTGGGGGGTAGCTGCCGAGCTCCGTAGTGGCCTCTTTTAGCATCTGTGAATCTGGCCAATCGGGCATCTGATGACGCGGATGCGAACGCCACTCCGATGGGGTCCAGTGCGCTACTCCGGAGGGTGGCGTGATATTTTTCGGCGTGATCGGGTCAACTGCCATCTCTCTAGCCTACGCAAGCGGAGGACGAAGCGGCACGCGCGGTCGTGCGGGTCGCTCCCCGCGCGCGGGATGGCGTCACCAAATGATGTGCTCGCTTAGGCTCTGTCATCATGAGTCCGAGCAGATCACCACATCAGGTCGATCACCGACGCGCCGACGGGCGAAGGTAGATCGCGAAATGCCGCGACGTATCGGCATCTTTGGTGGCACCTTCGATCCCATCCACGTGGGGCATCTGGTGACCGCGGTAAACGCACGGGCCGCGCTCAATCTCGATGTCGTAGAGCTCGTCGTTGCAAACGAGCCATGGCAGAAGGTCGGCGGTCGTGCCGTGACACCCGCGGCCGATCGTCTCGCGCTTGTCGCGGCCGCAGTGCACGACTGCGAGGGGATTGAGGTGAGCGATCGCGAGATCCGCCGAGGTGGTCCCTCTTTCACCATCGACACCGTGCGGGAGATCCTGGCGGATGAGCCCGGTGCACAGCTGGCGCTCATCGTTGGCGCCGATGTCATCGCCCGCCTCTCCAGCTGGCGTTCGGTCGCGGCCCTACAGGCGCTCTGTGAGCTCGTCGTAGTCAATCGGCCGGGCTCTCGTCTTCCCGAGGGTGCTGCGCTCGCCGCCGCACTCGCCGGCTGGCGCTACGAGGTTATTGAGGTTCCCGCGCTGGAGGTCTCGAGCACCGACCTCCGCGATCGCGCCGCGACCGGGCGGCCGCTTGATTTTTTAATTCCTGAGGGTGCAATCCGCGTGATCCGTGAGCGTGGGCTGTACGCTCTTGACAGATGACTACCGCGAATGCACTGACGCTCCCTCTGACGGCGAGGGGCTGAGCGCTCCTTGTCGCTCGAGCTCGCCCGTCTCGCGGCGTGTGCCGCGACCAATAAGACGCTGGAGGAGACGACCATTTTGGACGTCTCCGGGTTGCTCTCGATCACTGAGTACTTCGTGATCACAGCTGGTCGTAACGAGCGGCAGGTGCATGCCATCCTGGATGAGATCGGTGCAAAGCTTCGCGCCGCTGGCGAGGGACCTCCCCGCCACGTTGAGGGTCAAAACGATGGTCGGTGGGTTCTCGTGGACTACGGCTCCTTTGTCGTGCACATCTTTGAGGCTGAATCGCGTGAGTTCTATGGCCTCGAGCGACTGTGGTCCGATGCTCCACGTATCGCCTTCGACCTCGCCGATATCTCAGCGCGCAGCTGAGGATCGCTCCGCGTCAGCCCTTTGGGTTGTTGAGGAGCGAGATGTAGGAGCTGCGCGTGACGGGACTCCGCGTTGCCGTCTCATTCGGGAGATAGGCATAGGTGGGCGTGCCCCCCGAGGCAAAGTCAATTCCATCTACAGCGGCGAGCTGTGAGTTCCCGAGCAGAGTGAGCGTGATCTGACCGTAAGCGTCATAGAGCGAGGGGCCAAAGAGCGAGTCGAGAAACTGCGCATTTAAATTCACTGTGATGAGGTGGTTTTGTGGGTTGTAGGTACAGCTGATTCCAGGGTTTAACAGGGTGATGAGCCCGCTGCCCTCGGTGGCAAGTGGTCCATTATCGAGGTCACTCAAGATGGCGTTCGCGGTCGTCTCGATCGAGCTATAGGCGTAATCGGGTCGCAGAACTGGTGCGAGGTGACCGAGCGAGATGAAATACAGCGTGAAGACGGTGCGTGTGCCACCCGCTGCGAATGGCTGTGCGCCGGGAACAAAGATCTGGTTCGAGGGAATCGGATGTGCCGCGGTATCGATCGGGACGCCACAGGCACTCGCGGCGAGGGCGAGCGCGATGACCGCGAGAAGAGGCCGTCGACGCAGCCTCCAATATCCCAATTTTCCCAGCCCGCGTGCGTTCACTGTTCATCCTCTGGGTCGTCGATATCGCGAAGGTGGCGCGGAATCTCGATCACAAATCGAGCTCCGAGCGGTTCGTTCTCCTCCACCCAGATACTGCCGCCATGAAGACCGATGTGTTCGGTGACGAGCGCCAACCCGAGGCCGGTGCCACCCCCAGTCCCACGCTGGCCAGCCGTAGTTGCCGCTCGCGCAAAACGTTCAAAGATGTGGCGTCGGTCGGCCTCCGCGATTCCTGGCCCCAGATCCTCGATGGCGATCCACGCCAACGTCTCAGAGTGCGCGGTGACCCGTATGCGAGTGATGCCGTTTGCATACCGTTGTGCGTTCTCGACCAAATTGGCGATGATGCGCTCAAAGCGGCGTTTATCGGCGAGTACGAGCCAGTCTTGGACCTCAGTCTCGACCTCAAGTGGCACGGTGAGCGATGTTGTTCGGTCGAGACAGCGGCGGACGAGCTCATAGAGGTAGACCTCTTCGAGCTGGAGATCGGCAGAGCCGGCATCGATGCGTGAGATCTCCAAAAGATCACCAACCATGCGCTGAAAGCGTCGGATCTCCTGTGAGAGCAGGACGATCGCCTGCCGCGATCGCGGTGTCATCTCGTCGGCATCTGATTCCAAGACCGAGATGGACGTGCCGAGGGTGGTGAGCGGTGAGCGCAGTTCATGACTCACGTCCGAGGTAAACCGCTCCTCACGGACGAGCCGCTCCTGCAGGAGATCGACCATGTGATTAAACGAACTCGAAAGTAGCGCGAGATCGCTCGCGCTTGGTGTTTCGATCCGAGCGTCGAGCTTGCCCTCAGAGATCTGTCGGGCGACCTCGGAGACCTCATGCAGGGGACGCAGCGTGCGCCGCGATGCCCATCTTCCGAGCAGCAGACCGATCAATGTCGTAAGCAACACAGCGCCAAGGAGCGCACTCAAAAGTGACTGGAGCTCGCTTTGAGCCTGCGACATCGGGAAGATCTCGTAGTAGTAGGAGGGAGTGGACGTTCCGGTGATCTCCTGGCCGATGGCGATGTAATCGAGCCCAGTCTCGGGGATCGTAAAGATCTGCTCGGCCGTCGTGCCGCCGGTGACATAGCGCTGCAGGCCTGCGGGAAGGTCCTGCGGATTGAGGTTGAACCGCCCGGAGAACGACCAGCCCCTCGCTGTCCAGAGAAAGGAGGAGGAGTCCGAGGTGGTCGAATCGATGTTGTCGACGATCTGCGCACCAGGGAGCTTCGCGGCGAGGTCGGCATGAATGATTGCTGCGTTGTCGAGTGCGGTCGTCTGCGCAGCTGTCGAATACTGTCCCACAATCGAGGAGCGGGTTGCGTAGTAGGTGATCGCGGAGACGACGAGGCCGAGGAGCAACGCAGAGAGACCAAAGAGAAAGGTGATCCGTGCAGAGAGGCGGTTGTGGAGGTGATGACCCACGAGGGCCGTTCTCAATCGCACCGCCGCCGAGCACACATGGCGCGCGATCATCTAGGGAGCAAGCTTGTAGCCGAGACCCCGGACCGTGATGATGTGTCGTGGATTTCCGGGATCGAGCTCCACCTTGGTGCGCAGTCGACGGATATGCACGTCGACGAGGCGGCCGTCACCGAAGTAGTCATAGCTCCAAATTCGCTCGAGGAGTTGCTCTCGCGAAAGCACCTTATTGGGGTTGGTTGCGAGTTCGCAGAGCAGAAGGAACTCGGTCCTGGTGAGGTGCAGTTCATTGCCCGCGAGCCGAACAACGCCGGCCTCTAACTGAATCTCCAGCTCTCCAAAGCTGAGGTTAGAGGTCGTCGAACTGGTCGTGTGTGCTCGTCGCAGGAGCGCGCGGATCCGCGCAGCGAGCTCCTTTGGCTCAAATGGCTTGGTCACGTAGTCATCAGCCCCAGCCTCGAGGCCGGCGACGACGTCGTGGGTGTCGGTACGCGCCGTAACCATGATGATCGGCAGGTCGCTCTGGCGCCGCAGCTCGTGACAACACTCAAAGCCATTGATGCCTGGCAGCATGATGTCAATGATCGCGAGATCAAAGGGATGTGTCACGAGGCCGAGACCAAAGATCTCCAGCGCATGCTCTCCGTCAGCGGCCCCCACGACCTCGTACCCCTCATCCTCTAGCGCGAGCGCCATCGAGGTGCGGATGCGCTCGTCGTCTTCGATGATCAAGATTTTCGGCGACATAAGTCCATCATCGTCCAATTCCCAGCTCATGTCAGATAATTTCTCAAACTGCGCGAAACTCGAGCGACCGCCGGCGATCCCGAACCGTCGAGGGCTACGCTCTGGATCATGAGCTGGCACCGTGCGGCCTATGTCCAGTCGTTGCAGTCGCTCTCTGCAGCGACACGCAGGGCCTACCTGACAGATCTCGATGATTTTGTGCGATGGTGCGAACGCGGCGTTGCGATCGATCCCGGTGCGATCGATCGGCTCCTCCTTCGGCGGTACCTCGCGGCACTGACGACGCGGGGATATCAACGATCCACGATCGCGCGCAAGGCCGCAGCGCTGCGGCGTTACTTCTCCTTTTTGACCCGTCGTGGCGTCATCTCCACCGACCCATCTCGACAGCTCACCGCACCCTCAGGCGCCGCACGTCTTCCCCAGATTCTTGGTGCCCGCGAGCTTTCTGGCCTCTTCGCGCCGGAGGAGGACCCACGGCGCGCCGAGGTCTCCGCGACCGATCTCGCCAGGGAGCTGCGTGACGACGCGCTGCTCGAGCTCCTCTATGGCGCGGGTCTGCGTGTAAGCGAGCTCTGTGGACTCAATATCTCCAGCGTGGAGTGGGAGCAATCGATGGTGCGCGTTTGGGGAAAGGGGTCAAAGGAGCGCCGCGTTCCCATCGGAGAGCCGGCGCTCACGGCGCTCGACCACTACCTGGAGTCTGCGCGCGCCCACTTCCTCGCTACGGAGAGTCCTGAGGAGGCACTCTTTTTCAATCAGCGTGGTGCACGTATTGGCCCCCGCGACGTTCGCCGCATCCTTGATCGACGTGCGATCTCGCCGACGCATCCCCACGCACTTCGCCACACCTACGCGACGCACCTTCTCGACGGTGGTGCGGATCTACGCGTAGTACAGGAGCTGTTAGGGCATGCGAGCCTTACCACCACACAGATCTACACCCACGTCTCGCGTGAACGGCTGGTGGGCGTCTACCGCTCGGCACACCCGCGGGCGTAGGGGCGACCAGCAGCCGCACGAGGCGGCGTTCACCTTTCGTCTCCCTGCCACCCTCTCGCAGGCAGAAACCAGTGTGTGGCAGAGCCACTAGGATCTATGAGGCTCAAAGTGAGCTCACTACAGATCGTCCAGATGAACCCACGGTCGCCCTCGGGCGCGGCATCTGGATTACCGAAACCGTTGGGAAGGAAAACGTTATGGCTGCTGTCGTTACTATGAAGCAACTGCTGGAGGCAGGTGTCCACTTTGGCCACCAGACCCGGCGTTGGAACCCGAAGATGAAGCGCTTTCTCTACGGCGAGCGCAATGGGATCTACATCATTGATCTCCACCAGACCCTGAACCGTGTTGACGCTGCGTACTCCTATGTGCGCGACCTCGTCGCCGGCGGAGGAACCATCCTCTTTGTCGGAACGAAGAAGCAGACGCAGGACCCCGTCGCCGAATATGCGCGGGCCTGCGGTATGCCCTACGTCAACGAGCGTTGGCTCGGTGGCATGCTCACAAACTTCCAGACCATTGAGGGCCGCGTGAAGAAGCTCGGCGAGCTCGAGAACCAAAAGCGAACTGGCGAGTTTGAGGCAATGACGAAGAAGGAGGCACTCCTCCTCTCGCGTGAGCTCGAGAAGCTTGAGCGCAACCTCGGCGGAATCCGCCACCTCAAGCGTCTTCCCGACGCCATCTTTGTCATCGATACGAAGAAGGAGCACATCGCGGTGACCGAGGCCAACAAGCTTGGTCTTCCCGTTGTCGCAGTTGTCGATACCAATTGTGACCCTGACGTCATCGACTTCATCATCCCCGGCAACGACGACGCGATCCGTTCGGGTCGATTGATGTGTCGTATCGTCGCAGATGCAGTAAATGAGGGTCGTTTCATCGCCTCGCGTCGTGCTGCCAACCAGCTCAAGCACAACACCCCTGTTGCCGCTCCGGCCCCCGTTGCAGAGGCCGCT
>CAIMWD010000071.1 GCA_903845085.1 uncultured Acidimicrobiaceae bacterium | reverse complement strand
TCAACGATGCAAGCATCTCCTATCAGCCTGAGACCTCCGCGGCGCTAGGTTTTGGCTTTCGCTGCGGTTTCCTCGGTCTCTTGCATATGGAGATCGTTCGTGAGCGCTTAGAGCGCGAGTTCAACCTCTCGCTCATCGCGACAAGTCCCTCCGTGGCCTACGTGGCCCACCTCACCGATAAATCGAGCGTGATCGTCGATAATCCCTCTGCGCTTCCCCCGCCCCAGAACATCGACCACATCGATGAGCCACTCCTTCGTGTCACGATTATCACTCCCGCGGAGTACACCGGAACGATCCTCGATCTCTGTCAATCTCGCCGTGGGATTCAAGAGCGAATGCAGTATCTCTCTGCATCACGCATCGAACTTGTCTATTCAATTCCGCTCGCCGAGATCGTGATCGATTTCTTTGATCAGCTCAAGAGTCGCACCAAGGGTTACGCCAGTCTTGACTACGAGGCCGCCGATCTGGCGACCGCAGATCTTGTTCGAGTGGACATTCTCCTGAACTCCGCGACTGTGGACGCCTTCTCCGCGATCGTGCACCGTTCGAAGGCAGACGAATACGGTCGCAAGATGGCGGCAAAATTACGCGAACTTATTCCGAGGCAGCTCTTTGATGTGCCGATTCAGGCGGCGATCGGCGGGCGCATCATCGCACGTGAGACGGTCAAAGCAAAACGTAAGGACGTTCTTGCGAAGTGTTATGGCGGTGACATCACAAGAACGCGAAAGTTGCTCGAGAAGCAGAAGGAGGGAAAGAAGCGCATGAAATCGATCGGACGCGTGGAGATTCCTCAGGAGGCTTTTGTCTCTGCATTGCGTCTTGATGATTGATCGCATTCTCTACGATGTGGTGGATGAAAGTTCGATTCCGGTGCTGAGATGACTGAGTTGACTCAGGGGAGACGTGATCGCGATCGCTTTGCCCCTTCGAATCGGTTGAAGGCCAAGATCGTTGCAAATGTTCAAGCGAGCGTGGGTGGCACTGAAGATGATCTTGACGACTACTTCGAGCCGATCGGCGACGCAGGCCTCATGGGTCTCGATTCGTCCGCCTGGGTTGTCCACGGCGAACTTGCCTCGATGCTCTATGGGGGTTTCGCCGCCCTGATGCTGCAGACCCTCCATCCACGGGCGATGGCCGGTGTGGCACAACACTCGAACTTTCGCAACGATCCGACCGGCCGTCTGGTACGCACCGCACGTTTTGTCGCCGGCACGACCTTTGGTGCGACACCCTTTGTCGATCAGCTCTTCGCCGAGGTGCGTGCGGTTCACGGCCACGTCAAGGGCCACACCGACGAGGGTGTGCCTTACAGTGCGAATGATCCGGACCTTCTTACTTGGGTCCACATCACGGAGGTCTCGCAGTTTCTCCGTGGGTACCTTCGCTACGGTCCACATCACGTCAGCGAGGAGGCTCAAGACCGTTACTTCTCCGAGACTTCGGCGATCGCCCTGCGCCTCGGGGCACAGACGGTGCCCTCCTCTCGCGCCGAGGTCGCGAGTTACATCGAGCGGATGCGATCCGAGCTTCACGCAACGCCGGAGTGTCTCGATGCGGTGCACTTTCTTCGAAAGACCTCAGTAGCTCCTACCGATGCGCTCCTTGTCCGATTCACGAACATCCTCGCCCATCGGATTGTTGTTGGATGCGCGATCGATCTTCTCCCCGACTTTGCGCGACGTGAGCTTTCGCTGCAACGCTTTGCGCGCGTGAAGGCGGTGCCGCGCCGACTTGCGGGTCGAATGCTCGCCAAGGTGCTCCGATGGGCGCTCGGACCCTCTCGTGTAATGATCGTCTCGCGTGAACGAATTTTGGGAGTGTCGGAGGCTGGCAGGCCGTGAGCTGCCATAAGGCGTGCTCTCCGCGCGTCTGTTGGCCGAAGATGCGGGTCGGCACCCCGTAGCACTCACTACAATCGAGTGCTACGTGGGGCCCAGTCGGTGCGATCGGCTGTTCCATTATCTGAGGTTGAGGAAGCTGAGAAGACATGCTTGACCCGAGAAAGTCAGCGATCCTTCGCAAGGTCGTCTCTGAGCACATTGAGACCGGTGAGCCGGTGGGATCTCAACATGTCATCGCAGATGAGGCGATCGAGGTCTCTGCGGCGACTGTTCGGGCGGAGATGGCGGCGCTGGAACGCGAGGGTTACCTCACACATCCTCACACGAGCGCGGGCAGGATCCCAACCGATCTCGGTTATCGCTACTTTGTGGATAATCTCGATCTGCTCACGGGACTCGATCCACTTCGGGCGGAACAGGTGTCGGAGTTCTTCACTCGGACTCACGGTGAACTCTCGACGCTCCTGCGGGACACCTCACGACTTCTCTCTGCGCTCACACAACAGGCAGCGGTCGTCGTGGGACCAGCACACGAGGCGCTCGTCGCACGTTCTGCCCTCCTGACCCGACTTACCCCGACCATGGCCATGGCCGTCGTGGTGCTCTCAAACGGCGTCGTCGACAAGCAGATCTTTAATCTTGAGGCCTCCGCCACCGATGAGGAGGTAGAGATCGCCAGCCAGGCACTTCGAGGACATATCACCGGTCAGGTTCTCTCCTCCGTCGCTCCCTGTGCACTGACCGGGAGGCCGGTGATCGACCAGATCCTCGCCGACGCAATTGACATCCTCTCTGCGCAACACGGTTCACTCACTGATGCTGGCGAGGTCTTTATCGGTGGTGCGGCGAATATGGCGCAACAGTTTGTCGCCGTCGAGAAGGTGCGCGAGGTGCTCTCGCTGTTGGAGCAGTCGATCGTGGTCGTCACACTTCTCTCAGAGGTTGTGGCAAAGGGAAACAGCGTCTCCATCGGGGCGGAGAACGAGGTGGCCTCGCTCGCAGAGTGTTCACTTGTCGTCGCTCCCTACCGTGTGGATGGCGAGGTGATCGGAACGATCGGTCTCTTGGGACCGACTCGGATGAACTACCCTCAAGCGCTCTCAGCAGTGGCCGCAGTAAGTCGCCGACTCGGCGAGCAGTTAACAGGAGAATAAGAATGGCGACCGACTACTACGAGCTCCTCGGCATCACGAGGAGTGCAAGTGATGAGGAGATAAAGCGCTCCTATCGACAGCTTGCGCGTAAGTTACATCCCGACGTCAACGGCGGAGACCCCGATTCTGAAGCGATGTTCAAAGAGGTCTCGGTCGCCTATGAGACGCTGAGTGACCCAGAGCGACGCCGGCGCTACGACATGTTTGGACCCGATGGAGCCCGCGCACAGGCCGGTCCGGAGGGCTTTGGTGGCGGTCTCGGCGATCTCTTTGATGCCTTCTTCGGCGGCGGATTCGGCGGTGGGACGCAACAGAGCGGTCCTCGCCGAGGCGACGACGTTGAGGTTGCACTGGAGATCTCCTTTGAGGAGGCGGTCTTTGGAGTAGAGCGAGCGGTCAGCTATCGCGGACCAGTCGCCTGCGACACCTGTGAGGCCACAGGAGCTGCACCTGGCACCTCGGCGAAGCGCTGCCGCGACTGTGATGGTCAGGGACAGGTACGGCGCGTGCGCCAGTCAATCCTTGGACAGGTAGTCACCACCTCACCCTGTAACACCTGCCGTGGGATGGGGGAGATCATCGAAACACCCTGCCCGGAGTGCCGCGGCGAGGGGCGTCGCATCGAGGATCGCACGACGACCGTGATCGTGCCTGCAGGTGTGGACGTCGGTACGACGCTGCGCATCAGCGGCGCCGGTGCTGCACCGCCGCGAGGGGGGATCTCTGGCGATCTGTATGTGCATCTGCGAGTCGCGCCGAGTGAACGTTTTCAGCGAGATGGTGCCGACCTTCTCCTTAATCTGCATATTCCCTTCACTCAGGCAACTCTTGGTGCAGATATCGTGACGGAGACGCTCGATGGTGAGGAGCACCTCGAGATCACGCCAGGCACCCAGACGGGCAAGGTATTTCGCCTGCGCGGCAAGGGGGTGCCACACGTGCGCAGCCGGGGTCGAGGTGATCTCCACATCCGCATCGAGGTGGACACGCCATCGCATCTCTCGAAGGAGGAGGAAAACCTCCTCCGAGAATTTGCGCAGCTACGCGGCGAAGAGGTGCACTCCAGTGGCATCCTCTCGCGACTGCGTTCCAGTCTCTCTTGAGCGACCCGCCTTCTCCGCGACCATCTGCGCCAGAGGATCGGCTGCGTCGCGCGATCGCCCTTTTTTATGTCACGGATCTCGCTGCCCCTCAGCTTTCGGGTGATGACCTGCATCACCTGGTTGACGTGCTCCATCCGCGTCTTGGCGAGGAGGTCGCGATGGCAGATGGCAGGGGTGGGTACCGATTTGCCAGTCTTCTTGCGCTGTTAGGGCCAGCGCAACGTCGTCGCAACGCCACACCACCCGATCTCTCCTCCATCGTCCGTCTCGAGGGAGAGGTGCATCGTTCTGCGCGTGTTCAGCCCGAGCTCACGATCGCCTTCGCCATGCCGAAAGGAGAGCGCCTCGACCTCATTGTGGCGAAGTTGACCGAACTCGGTATCGACCATCTCGTTCCACTCATGACCGAGCGCTCGGTAGTTCGTGTCCATCGCGACGAGGCAGCAAAGCGGCGCGATCGACTTACACGCATCGCCAACGCTGCAGCACAGCAATCACGGCGGCTCTATCTCCCCGAGGTACACGACCCACTTACCCTTGCTGAGTTTTTTGCTACCGCTCCCCAAGAGGCCTACTTGGTGGAACCGGGGGGCGCAGTTTTGTCGCGCGCAACGCGCTGTCTCGTGATTGGACCAGAGGGCGGCTTCAGCCCCCGTGAACTCGAGCTCTCCCTCGGCCGCGTCGGGCTGGGGCCCACGGTCTTGCGGGTCGAGACCGCGGCGATCGCTGCGGGTACATTGCTCGCTGCGCTGCGTGCCGGGGTGCTGTGAGCACGATGAATGAGGAGGCGCTGGCCGCCAGTTTTGGCGTCTATCTGCACATCCCCTTTTGTACCTCGCGCTGTGATTACTGCGCCTTTGCCACGTGGACCGAACGTGAGGAGGAGATTGATCGCTACGTCGCAGCGCTACTCGGTGAGATCGCGCGCGCACGCGATGAGTCGGGGTGGCGGCGCCCGGGAACCATCTTCTTTGGTGGGGGAACGCCGTCGCTCTTGCCCGCTGAGCACCTGGTCGCGCTTATTGAGGCGATCGATCCGCTCGCTGAGGCGGAGATCACCGTTGAGTGCAACCCAGAGTCGACGGAAGGCTCCATGGTCGCCGCAATCGCCGCCGCTGGAGTCAACCGCATCTCACTCGGCGTGCAATCACGTCGGTCTCACGTCTTGGCCTCACTGGGAAGAACGGCGCACCCCGGTGCCTTTCACCGTGCGCTGGAGGCGGTCTGGACCGCCGGGATCACGAATTACAACGTGGACCTTATCTATGGAGCGGTCGGCGAACGGACCGAGGATCTTGCCGCCACCCTCGATGAGGTCTTTGGCGTTGCCATTGCGCCAACACACCTCTCTGCCTATGCGCTGACAGTCGAGGCGGGCACGCCACTCGATCGTGACCCGACCCGTCACCCCGATGAGGATCTCCAGGCAGAGCGCTACGAACTCATCGATGAGCGTCTTGGTGGCGAGGGTCTCCACTGGTACGAGATCTCGAATTGGGCACGCCCGGGATCTGAGTGTCGGCATAACCTCTCGTGCTGGTTGGGCGGAGAGTATCGAGGCGTCGGCTGTTCGGCGCATAGCCATGTCGACGGACGGAGATTTGAAAACATTGTCGCACTCGATCGCTACCTGAGGGCAGCGACCGCTGGTCAGTCAACGCTCGCGCGAGAGGAACGCCTCGTCGGTGCCGCCGCACTCGAGGAGGCGCTTATCCTTCGCCTGCGCACCAGAGGGGGAGTACCGATGAATTATCTCGACCATTCTTTAGTGGAAGATGGACTCATCGAACAGCGAGGCGATCGTGCGGTTCTCACGCTCCGCGGCCGACTCCTCGCGAACGAGGTCGCACTTGGGCTGGTCGTCCCCGATGAGGGTATGGCCTAAGGGATCCGCACCAGTGGTGTGGCAGCATCGCATCATGCGCATCGCATCATGCGCATCGCATCATGCGCATCGCATCATGCGCATCGCGGTCGTGTGACGGCCGCTGCGTGAGCTCACGCGTAACATGGGCAGCGTGGACCCACGTGAAGAATGCATCTTCTGCCGCATCATTCGTGGTGAGATACCGAGCGAGATAGTTCTTCGAAACCGACAGGTCGTTGCCTTTCGCGACATCTCGCCGGTGGCTTCGACCCATGTGCTCATCGTCCCGGTTGCACATGTCGTCGACGCCGCGCACCTCTCCGGCACAGACGGTGAATCGCTCGCCGCGATGTTCGTTGCAGCCCGCGAGATCGCCGAGTCGGAGGGCGTCGCGGAGAGCGGCTTTCGACTCGTATACAACGTAGGAGAGGACGCTGGCAACACGGTGGCGCATCTGCACATGCACCTCATCGGTGGGCGTCTGCTCAGCTGGCCCCCGGGGTAGGAGCAAACCGCTTCGGTTACGCGTTCGTTCAGTCGATTAGGAACGAACCTCGGCAACGCAGTAGTTGAGGCACTCGCCAAGGTTCTCGACCACGGTACGAACCTTCGTGCCTGGCTGGAGCCGGATCGGAGGCGTTCTCGCATCGCCGATCCCACCCGTAGTGCCGGTTGCAATGATGTCACCGGGCATGAGCGTGGTGATCTCGCTGATGTACTTCACGATCTCTATCGGTCCAAAGACGAGTTCGCTCGTTCGGTCCTGTTGCATAACGACATCGTCGATCTCGCAGCGCACCTCAAGGTCGAGGCCGTAGTCGACCTCATCGGGGGTAACGAGGAAGGGGCCTACGGGGGTGGTGTTTTCAAAGGTCTTCCCCTGTAGCCACTGTTGCGTGCGGCGCTGCCAGTCGCGCATGGTGATGTCATTGACGGTGCAGAGCCCACCAATTGCCGCGCGAGCGCCTGCGTCATCGACATGGCGCGCTGGACTTCCGATGATGACGCCGAGCTCGACCTCCCAGTCAGGAGCGATCGAATTATCGGGCAACGTGATCTCGTCACGCGCGCCGATGAGCGCGTTTTCATACTTGCCGAACAACGTTGGATAACTCGGCAGCTTCTCTCCACGCTCCAGGATGTGGCTCTTGTAGTTCAGTCCGACGCAGATGATCTTTTGGGGTCGTGGCACGATGGGAGCAAAGTCACCGACGTCGAGTGCGACGGAGCCACCCAACTCGTCGTAGGCGGCGGCCCCGCTATCACTTGCGGCGAGGAGCTCGCCCACATCGCTGTAGCGCAAGAGCACGAGTTCATTGCCCTCGACCCTCGCCGCGCGAGTTCCACCCTCATGCCGAATCGTTGCAAACCGCATCGCGTCCCCTCTCAATCTTCCATCTCAACGTAGTACGGCACCCCTACGGCGGCGAACTGAGTGTTGGGGTGCACCCCGTTCGCCACGAGAGTTCTTTCGCAAAGGAGAAGACCCCCACCGAGGTGGGGGTCTTCTCGGATCACCTGCGAACAGCCGCGCAGGGCGGCCTAAATTTACGCTGATGCAGCGGCGCCGCAGACCGTCTCAATGAGCAGACGCGTGACCACATAGGGGTCGATATTTGCGTTTGGTCGACGGTCCTCGATGTAACCCTTCTTGTCGATTGCGACCTGCCACGGGATACGCACCGAAGCGCCACGGTCGGAGGTGCCATAGCTGTAGGTGTGCCATGGAGCCGTCTCGTGAGCTCCGGTGAGGCGATCCTTGATTCCGTCGCCGTAGTTGCTGACGTGCTCCTCCACCTTGGTACCGATCGCTTCACATGCAGCGATGATGGCATCCCAGCTCGAACGGGTTGAGTTCGTCGAGAAGTTGGTGTGTGCGCCGGCGCCGTTCCAGTCACCCTTGACCGGCTTTGCATCCCAGCTCACCGATACGCCGTAGTCCTCACCGAGACGCTCCAGGAGCCAGCGAGCGACCCACATGTGGTCACCAATTTCGGGGACCGTGCAGACGCCGATCTGGAACTCCCACTGACCCTTCATGACCTCGGCGTTAGTGCCCTCGATCTTGATGCCCGCATCGATACACGCCTTGGTGTGTGCCTCGATCAGTGGACGGATACCGCCCACGTTGTCGTAGCCAGCCGCGCAGTAGTAGGGGCCCTGGGGGGCAGGAAAACCCTCCTCAGGCCAGCCATAAGGACGACCGTCTTGGAACAGGGTGTACTCCTGTTCGATGCCAAACATCGGGTCCTCAGAGGCGTACTTCTCCGCCGCAGCGACACAGGCGGCACGGGTGTTGGTCTCGTGCGGGGTCATGTCGGGAAGGAGAACCTCGCAGAGCACCAAGATGTTGTCACCACCACGGATGGGGTCTGGGCACTGAAAGACCGGCTTCAACACACAGTCAGAGTTGCTACCTGGTGCCTGGTTCGTGCTCGAACCGTCGAATCCCCAGATGGGGGGAGTCTTTCCGTCGGCAAGGATCCTTGTCTTATTGCGAAGCTGGGGCGATGGCTTTGTGCCGTCAATCCAGATGTACTCAGCTTGGTAGCTCACGTACCTCTCCTACGGGTCTCGTCATTCTCGGTGACGTCATCTCACGCGAAATGGTGAGAGTGACGCCTCTGTCACCTCCGGCATGCTCCCGGAGCACTACTGAACGGCGCCTAGTCTCCCGGTTTGGGATTTCATCACCGTGTCGGAATTGTGAACTGTAGATGAACAGGGCGGTCATTTCCCATCTATCTGTGCCATTTTTCGGCGATCTCGATCGGTGCGGGTGAGCGACCCCGGTGTGGCAGAAAGTGGTTGTCACGGGCTAGGGACGGCCGGCTCCATAGGCGCCGCCCCAGACAGAGGTGATCGCAGCGGGCTGGCCATAGTTGATCGCCTGGACCGCCTCGCCACCTCCGATATACATGATCACGTGGTAGATGTAGCCACCCGAGGCGTAAAAGATCAGATCGCCGGGCTCGAGCGCAGCGAGCGAGACGTGGGGGATCGAGTCATATTGGGCCTGCGCGCTGTGGGGAAGGTTGACTCCCGCGCGTCCCCATGCCCACATGGTGAGCCCGGAGCAGTCGAAACCCACACCCGGTGTCGCACCTCCCCAGAGGTAGGGGACGCCGGTTTGGCTCTTTGCGGCGGCGACTGCGGCGAGTCCGGCAGCGGTGTCAGTGGTCGTCGCGATGCCGCCAGCGGGCGTGTTGGCGCTCTGTTGGGCCGCCTGCTGTCCCTGCGCGGCCGCAGCCGCAGCGGCCGCTGCTCGTTGCGCGGCCTCTTGGGCAGCGAGCAGGGGCGCGAGCTGCGCGTTCACCCCATTGAGCTGCGAACTTAACGCCGCCTCGACATTTGCCGCAGCCGCATTGGATGTCGCTACCACACCCGCTGCCTGTGCGGCCTGATGCTCCTGCGCCGCGAGGACAATTTGCCGCTCGGCGAGTCGGTGTTGACCGATCTCGAGCGAGCTGATGGAGGTGGCGAGGTCGCCGGCGGCTACGTCGAGATAGGCCTGTCGCATCGGCAGCGCATTCGGGCTGCCGCTCGGCAGCAACGCGCCCTGTCCCCCTCCGTTGACGTAGGAGTAGATCGCCTCTCGGGCGATGGCGGCACGGTCTCGGGCAACACCAGCCTGCATCGATTGGATCGAACTGCGAGCGGCGGCGATGGTGAGCGCCAGCGAGGAGGCGCGCAGCTGCGCTTGGTTGTACTCCTCCGAGAGGATTCCAAGTCGAACGTTTGCGGCGTCGACACGCGCCGCGATCGCCGCGGCGCGCTGGCGCAGGGTGGAGATTGTGGTCGCCTGAGCGGAAAGCACCGGCGTGAGAGCAGCGGGAAGCGCGAACAGTACGGCGACGAACAATCTGCCCGTTCGCTGGCGTCGATAAAGATTCGCGCGCGAAGCCACGGGCACGGTACAGACGGAGGTCCTCGCACAGCGCGAGGTGGTGATGCGCAACACGGTAGCGGTGACGGTAACGGCATGACAGCGAGATTGCAAGGAACCCCGGAACGGTTGGACCCTCTTACGGCGGTAGCGTCGCTGCAAACACGCTGGTCGGCGAGGTAGCAAGGCGAGGTAGCGATGGTGGAGTTTCATGGTGAGAACGCGGCCCATTCCGCCGTGCCCCTGCGGGTCGAACACGACAGCATGGGCGAGATCGGGGTGCCGAGCAACCATTGGTGGGGCGCGCAGACACAGCGAGCGGTAGAGAACTTCCCGATATCGCATGAACGCGTCTCGCCCGCCTTGCTCCGCGCGCTCGCGGGGTTGAAGGCCGAGGCGGCATTGGTAAACGGCGAACTCGGTGTGATCTCCTTCACTGTGGCGGAGGCGATCGCCCAGGTCGCAGAGGAGGTCATCTCGGGTGAGCACGCCAAAGAGTTCCCCGTGGACCTCTTTCAGACGGGCTCGGGTACCTCCACGAACATGAACATGAATGAGGTGCTCGCGAACCTTGCGAGCGCACGAGGTGCACGACGCGAGGGGGGTGGCGCGATCCGCGCAAATGATGAGGTCAACGCCTCACAGTCGTCGAATGACCTCTTCCCCTCCGCGATCCATCTGGCGGCGCTGGAGGGCGTCGTCAGTGACCTCATCCCCGGGGTAGAACATCTTGCCGATGCGCTCTCCGAGCGGGCGGCCGCCTTTGTGGAGATCGTGAAGGCCGGTCGGACACATCTCATGGATGCGACGCCGGTCACCCTTGGTCAAGAATTCGGCGGATACGCCGCAGCGATGCACTATGGGGCTGAGCGTCTGCGCGCAACACTGGAGCGTGTCGGAGAGCTGCCCCTTGGGGGAACTGCGGTAGGCACCGGGATCAATGCGCCGCCCCTGTTCGCCACAAAGGTCATCGCACGCCTCATCGACCGGACGGGACTTCCCCTACGAGAGGCCCGAAACCACTTTGAGGCACAGGGGTCACGCGACGCGCTGGTTGAACTCTCTGGCGCGATCCGTACGGTCGCGCTCTCGCTCTATAAGATCGCGAACGACCTGCGTTGGATGGCCTCGGGTTCAACAAGTGGACTTGGCGAGATCCATCTTCCCGATCTTCAACCAGGCTCTTCGATCATGCCGGGAAAGGTCAATCCAGTTATTCCAGAGGCGGTCTGTCAGGTCGTCGCGCAGGTCGTAGGAAATGACGCCGCAGTTGCCTTTGCCGGTGCCGCAGGAAATTTTGAACTCAATGTGATGCTGCCCGTTATCGCACGCAATCTGCTCTCATCGATCACGCTCCTCTCCTCGGTCACACGTCTATTCGCAGACCGTTGTATCGCCGGCGTCGAGGTAGACGAGGCACGGTGTCGCCATTACGCGCGCTCTACCTCGGCACTCGCCACGGCACTCGCACCGGCGGTGGGATACGAACAGGCGGGAGAGGTCATTGCGCTTGCAAGGGAACGGGGGATCGATCTCATCGATGCGGTGGTGGCGCTCGGCCTGCTCTCACGGGAGGAGGCGGAGCGTACCCTCGATCCGCTTGCGATGACCCGGGGCGGGATCATAGGGAGCTGAATCCAGCGCCCGTGTGTTGGCGGCTGCCCACTGACTGGTACCGAAGTTCCGCCGGTGTTACTGCACCGGCGTGATGTACCGGCGCTACGGTGAGGGTCATGCACCCCATCGAGCGGTTGCGCTTTGTCGCGAGGTCGGGAGAGATCGATCCCACGGAGCTTGCCGTCGAGGCTGCCTATGCGCTTGCCGATCTCGCCAACGATCGGCGAGTTTTGGTGCAGTCATGCCGGCGGCTCCTCGAATTCCATCCCACCTGCGCGCCACTTTTGTGGGTGTGTGCCAAGGCACTCACCGCCAATGACCTTCGAGGGACACTTTTTGAGGGCATAAGCGCGCTTGAGGGTGACGAGGCCACAGAGGAGCTCTTTGCGCTACCCGCATCGGGCTCGGTTGTGGTTGCTGAGGCCTCGCGGTCGATCCTTCGAGCACTTTGTGACCGACCAGATCTCGCGATGCGACTCGTGGGATCGCCTCATCATGTGCGTCGCGGTATGCGGTATCTCACCGAGGGCCTCCTCCCGGCCCAGGGCTTCGCCCTCAACGAGGTAGATAGCGCGCTGTTAGGAGATCCTCTCATAGTGATTGAGCCACTCGCGGTCGGCAACGGCGAATACCTCCTCAGTGCAGAGGGCGCCGCGATCTACGACGCAGCGTGCGAGCGGTCGCTCCCCGTAAACCTCCTTCTCGAGGTCGGGCGCCATCTCCCCGACGAGCTTTTTGCTGCGCTCTGCGCACGTTGCCTCGATCACCGAGCAACGTCGGCGCGCCGTGATGTCACCACTCGGGGAGCTCGACCGTTTGGATCGCCAACGTTGGCCGAGCTCGCTGGTTTGATGGAGAGTGCCGATCCGCTCGGTCCGCACTCCATCCACGAGGATGGAGTGGATGAGGATCACAACGATCTTCAGGTTCGCTGCGCGCGGGCAGAGGATCTTTTTCTCACCCCCCGTGGGATCAGAACACCGCGTGTCATCTTTCATGTGAACCCGGCGATCTCACACATTGGCTGTGTGGCGCCGAGCGAGCTCATCCCCTCCCCCTCCGGTTCTCTGCCCCGGGGAAACGCGGACGGATAGCCTGTAGGGGATG
>CAIMWD010000070.1 GCA_903845085.1 uncultured Acidimicrobiaceae bacterium | reverse complement strand
GTCGAAAAGGGTGGTGACCCCCTCGGTGTGCATCGCGATCCAAAGGATGACGTGCAGATCGACATAGTCATCGATTCAATTGCGAAGCCGCTGACCCCAACGTCCGTGCGAAGCCTCGGTAACGTCGACTTCTTCGGCGATACCGGCGAGCGCCGCGTCCTCCTTGACCCGGAGGTGATCGAGAAGCAGATGCGGTCTGGCAACGGTCAGGAGTGGAGCCCAGTTCTCGAAGAGAAGATCAAGATGCGCCTTGCCTATCTTGAGATTGAGAACGCTCAGCCCTAGCGGTATCTGTAGTTCGATTCTCACGGTCTCCTAATTCGGCGATCTCTTTTATTGGCGTAGAAGCGCCTGAACTTGCAATTGAATATGGTCAGGAGACCGGCCCGCGACGGGTTGGCAGGTTCGACCAATCGTCGAAGCTGCTTTGTGGGTCATACGACAAGGTCGTACGCGACGATGAGGAGGGGAGCGATCGTGACCGGTGAGGCGGGCGAGATGCATCAGCATCTCGGGGCTCAACCGGAGGAGATGCGGGCGTGGTCGTCAGCGGCGTTTCTCTCGACCTACCTCCCCGCACTTATTTTCGCACTAGGAACTGGTGTTGCCGTTCCCTCGATTCCAGCTATTGCCCGCTCCTTTCATGTTGGTTTTGCGGTTGCCTCGGGCATAACTACCTCTTTTCTCATCGGAAATGTTGCTGCGGCGATCCCGGCATCGTGGCTAATCGATCGATATGGACGTCGTCGAGTGATGCTGGGCGGCCCTGTCATGACCGCACTGTTCGCCTTTGCCGTCGTCTTTGCCAAGACCTATCCGGAGCTTTTATTTCTACGTTTCGCTGATGGTTTTTTCGCTCAGCTGTGGCTCATGGGGCGGATTACGGCTATCTCTCAGGGCGCAAGTCCCTCTCAGCGCGGACGCCAGATGAGTTGGATGTTTGGAATGGACAATACGGGCAAAGCTGCGGGCCCATTTCTCGGTGGCGTCCTTGCCACAACCCTTGGCATACGTACACCCTTCGTGGCGTACGGGATTCTCTCTTTGGTGGCGATCATTCCTGCCTACCGTTATATGCAAGATCCTGTCTTTGATGAGGCACAGCGGCGCAGACGCGAGGAGATAGGGCAGATCGCATCATCCACGGGTCATCCGAAACGCCCCTACACCTACCGCGAGATCTTCTTTTCGCGGATCAATTACTTTGCGATCGCTTTTTTCGCCGCATGCGCGCGAGGTCCAATTCAGGCGAGTTTGATGAATCTCTACGCGGCATTTCGTTACAACTTAAAGCCAGGTGAGATCGGTGACCTCGCGAGCATCTCCGCACTTGTCTATCTCCCGGTCGGATTTTTTGCCGGGTGGGCCATGGATCGATACGGCCGGAAGAAGACCATGGTCCCCGGATTCACTGGAGTAGGGATCTCGATGGTGTTGCTTGCGGTGACGGCGGTATTTCACCTTTCGGTCACCTATTACATTGCCTTTCTTCTTCTCGCTGTTTTTATGCAGGGACTCTGTGGCGGCTCTATCCAAACGATCGGTGCAGATGTTGCACCTCCCGATGCACGGGCCATGTTCCTCGGGATTTGGCGTCTTACCGGTCAGGGGGGAATCGCGCTCTCGCCCGTAATCTTCGCATCGCTTGCGACGGGTATCGGTTACGGTGCATCATTTGTCTTCACGGGAGCCTCCGGCATCGTCGTAGCTCTTTTGGTGGCATTTAAGGTCCCTGAGACGGGTGGACGTCACGTTGTTAGCGACGTATCGCTCACTACATCATCATCCTCGGGAGCTCAACGCGGAGGATCCCCTTAGGTGGTGTCGCCGCTGGCTGCGATCGTCGCTACGTGATGCTCGACTGGGACCGAGGGTGTCGAGGCGATGGAATACGATGGAGTCCTTACCGACGCCGGTCAAGATGTGAAATTTGGGAGGGACGTTATGGCACACGCGATTGGGGCGGCGTGTATTGATGTGATGGATAAGAGCTGCACTGAGGTCTGCCCAGTCGATTGCATCTACGAGGGGGGCCGCAAGCTCTACATCAATCCTGTGGAGTGTATCGATTGTGGGGCCTGTATTCCTAGCTGCCCAGTTGAGGCGATCACGGTAATAAATTCCCAGACTGAGGGAATGGTCGAACTTGACAACGCAACCTTCTTCACGACGGTCCTCTCCGGAAGAGACGAGCCTGTCGGAAACCCGGGCGGTGTCTCGTTCGCTGGGGTCATTGGTGTCGACACCGAGCTGGTCTCTGCGTACCAGACGGACTAGTCGCCACACGGGGATTCTTGGTCGCTGCGGCGAGTTGCGAACTCTTTATCGATGGGAGCGGCCGCCTCTTCGAGGCAAGCGAGATGGCGCTGGCGCACGTCGCATCGGTGGAGGAGTTTGTTGCGCTCATCGAACAGATGCTTCGGATAAACAGCTCGGATAACCTATTGGTTCGTCGTCATCGTTGGCGGCTGCAGGTTCTTGGAGCAGCGATCTCACGCCCGCAACTCCTCGTTGCACTAGGTGCCGAGCAGGCTGCACTGCTCTCGCAGTTTGCTCAGATAGGCCACAGGGCAATTGAACGAGGACTTTTTCGTGAGGACCTCGATTGCGCCGCGGCGATCCTCTGGTCACAGGGCACGCAACTTGGTCGCGCGCTCATTGAGATCGATGCGGAACACTATGACCTCACCGAGTGGATACGACTGACGAGCCAGGGAGTCTTAGCTGCTTTTTGCCGTCCCATGGGCTGATCTTGGCGTGAGGATTATTCGACTCTTCCCCTTAGGGGCGAGAGGTTATATTGACCAAGAGACAACGATGGGGGAGCGATGTTGGAGAATTTTGAGGTCACACTGCCGGGAATCGACGGCACCACGGTGGTGCTGATCGCCGGAGGAAGTGGCGCGATCGGTCTGCGCTCGGCAGAGGTCTTTCTCGCGCTCGGCGCACGGGTTGCCATCATGGCGCGCACCGCCGCCGCACTCGACCGCGCAATGGTATCGCTGGCACCCGCTGACCGTGTGCTTTCGGTTGTGGGCGACGTCGCCAAAGAGGAGGATGCGCAGCGTGCGGTGAGCGAGACAGTCGCACACTTTGGGCACCTTGACGTGTTGGTTAACTGCGCCGCGGTTGGCGGTAACGCCGCCCTTGCAGATACCGATGCTGCCCGCATCGACGCCATGTTTGCCGTCAATGTGAAGGGAACGCTCCTTATGGCACGCGCCGCAGCAGCGGCGATGGTTCCACGAGGACGAGGACGCATTATCAATGTCTCATCCATCATGGGTCATCGTGCGGCACCAAAGAGCTTCCTCTATGGCGCGTCGAAGGCCGCGGTCGGACATGCAACTCGATCGTTGGCGGTCGAGCTCGGTTCCGCTGGGGTCACCGTCAACTGCGTGAGTCCTGCCAATACTCCGACGCAGCTACGAGAGGTTGGTGAGGCTCCGGGCACGGCTCCGGTGACACAGTCAAATTCAGCTGGTAATGCGACGAAGATTCCGCTCGGTCGGCGCGGTGAGCTCGATGATTACGTGGGCCCGATCCTCTTCTTTGCCTCGGATCTCGCTACCTACGTGACCGGTGCCGACGTGCTCTGCGATGGAGGACTTTCACTTCTTCGCGCCTAACACCACGGGTCTCCAGCACCATCAAGACCACCTATCGGAGCTCTCATTTGGGTGAATTCCTCCTGCGGAGGCGCACCAGAAAAGAGGAAAGGGCACAATGAGCAATAGAAGTGCGAGAGATAAGCGGCTACAGCTTCGAGAGATTCTTGGCGCACAGGAGGTCGCGCTCGCCCCGAGCTGTGGCGATGTGATCACCTCGCGGCTGATCGAATCGCTTGGCTGTGCAGTTATCCACGGTTCGGGCAGCTCGCTGCATCGCAATGCCGGTTATCCAGATGCAGGACTTCTCACGATGACCGAGATGCTTGCCTCGCTGACGCTAATGGCAAATAGTGTCAGCATCCCCGTAATTGGAGATGCGGATACGGGCTTTGGTGGTGTTGCAAACGTGGTGAGAACCGTGCGGGAATACGAGCGCGCAGGGCTTGCGGGAATGCACATCGAAGATCAGCTGACCCCGAAGCGACCACCGAGCGCAGGTGGTGCCACCTCGGCCATCTCCCGGCAGGAGATGGTGGACAAGATCGCTGCTGCGGTCGACGCAAGAGAGGATGAAAGTTTTGTCATTATCGCCCGCTCCGAGGTGGAGGATGACCTTGATGAGGTGATCGATCGACTTGGAGCCTGTGCCGAGGTTGGAGCCGATGCCCTCTGGCTCAGTGCCTCACGACCGGAGGAGATCGCCCGGATGCGTCAAGCGCTCGATCGACCGCTCGTCGGCGTGCTACCAAAGGGTCTCTCGCTCGCCGCCTACGGAGATCTCGGCGCCTCGATCGCCTGCCTTCCAACGTGGCTCGAGACTGTCGCCAGCGTGGCGAAACGAGATCTCCTGCGCGAGATCATCGCGACAGGATCGATGGCGGGCTACCTGTCGCGGCTCGAGGGAGTCGAAGAGATGCGCACCTTCGTACAGGATCAGGGTGGCGAGGAGATGCGATCCATCGAGGACCGATTCACCCATTGAGGGTGGGTAGGAGCGACGCCGATCTAGTGAATGGCGTTGAGGAAGAAATTTCCTCGGTTGACCAACGCCGCCGCCAGAAGGAGGCCAACCCCAAGCGAGAGTAGTACCACGATATTGCGTGCGCCCGCTCCCGCAACCTTGCCACGTGAACGTGCGAGAAAGTCCCGTGGAGCGATCCGTGCCGTCTCCCCAAGGTGGCCGAGTACGTGAATTGCCATCGCACAGAACCACAGCACGAACGAGGCCCGGTGGAGGAAGAGCACCGTTGAAAGTTGGCCTCCGCGCACATAGAGCGTGAGGATACCGGTGCCAAAGAGCGCGATTGTGACAAGGATCAGGCCAGGTCCAAGAAGTCGAAGAATGATCGGTGGGGGGCCTTTGCGCAGGTAGGCAGGATCACGGAGGTAGTAGCGCACAAAGCGGTACATCGTCGATGTCAGCTTGACCACGATCGGAGGTAGGACAAGAAGCCCGATGAAGATGTGTGCCGATAGCATCTGTCGGACCGAGAGAATGGTAAATCCCTCTGCTGCTAAAAGCACGAGCAGGATCGCTGCAGTTGTCGCCGTCAGGCGTGCATTCCCGGCGACGCCGTTGGCACGGGCGCGTGCATGGAGCCGCGGCGCGGTTGTCTGTTCTTCTTTGGAGGAATTTTCCACTGGTCTAATGTACCGGCCACATTCTGTCGATTGGCATCGGCACACGAGTGAGTTCTCTCATCAGGTGCCCTCAAAGACCGAGCTTCGACAGCGCACTTTGCAGTGACTGAATGAAGCCTTGGCTTGTGTAGGTGGCGCCGGAGACCCCGGCGATGTTGGCGTTGCCAGCCGAGATCGCCTGCTGCTCGAGGAGTGGAATAGCGATCTGGTCGATCTGAATCGAACGAGGATTGCCACCATCGTTGATCGCGGCAATGGTTGCATTGGTGACCTTTTTTCCGGAGGTCGTCACGCGAACGGAGAGATCACCGTAGAAGTAGTTCACGTCGGCACCGACGGCACTCCCTCCGGAGGCGCTCTTGGGTGATGTCGTCGCTGGACTTGGAACTGTCGTCACCGGTGCCGTCGTCCCGGAGTTACCGGAGGTGCCAGAGTTTCCCGAGCTTCCCGAGCTTCTCGAGCTTCCCGAGGTCGTCGGTGTCGTCCCAGAGTTTCTCGAGCTTCCCGAGGTCGTCGGGGTCGTCCCAGAGGTTCCCGAGCTTCCCGAGGTCGTCGGTGTCGTCCCAGAGCTTCCCGAGCTTCCCGAGGTCGTCGGCGTTGTGGTTCCTGCGCCGGAACCGCTATTCCCCGCTGTCGTGGTCGGCGTAGAGAGACCACCGCCGAGATTGAGGGTCGCAGCCTTGGAGTGGAAGGAGAAGAGTCCAATAAGTCCGGCCAGGGTTCCGGAGAGGACGAGAGGTGCGCGTTTCATCATGGCAACATCCTTGATTTACAGAGGGGGGTGGGTGAGATTGTGTCGGTGTTAGAAGGCAAAGACTTCATGGTGGATCCGCTCCGGGTCGGTTCCGATCTTCGCTGCGGAACGTTCGACCATCTCGCTGAAGGCCTCCGGGCCACAGACATAGACGTCACGAGAGGCAAGGTCGGGGATGAGCTCGCGCAGGGTCTTGCTATTGAGGCGAATATCCTCTCGAGAGCCGACGACGGGTAGGTACCGACCTGTGCGACCCTTCATCAGCGCCTCGATCTCATCGTGGAGCAAAAGGTCTTCGACAGTTGAGGCTCTAATGAGCACGACGACGTCGACAGATCGTGGGAGGTCCTCCAAAAGCGCGCGAAGTGGTGTCACGCCTACACCCGCGCCGATCAGCGCAACTCGGTTGGATTTGCGGACGTGGTGCGTAAATGCGCCGTAGGGGCCCTCAATGAAGACACGTGTTCCTGGGGTGAGATGACGCATCACGCTGCTCTGGTCGCCAAGTGCCTTCACGGTGAACCTGATGTAGGGAGGTCGCGGCAGAGCGGAGAGCGAGTAGGGATGCGCGTGCCACCAAAGTTCACGGGTGAGAAAGCGCCACTGGAAGAATTGACCTCCAGCTATCGGTAGACGCTCGAGGCGCCGGCCGGTGCAGATCACTGAATAGACCCCTGGACCTGCCTCCTCGACTGCGGCGACGCGGAGCTGGTGTCGAAGATTACGCAGCACGGGAAGTCCAACGCGGAAACTTGCGATGGAGAGCGCGAGCACAATCCAGACGCCGAGCCAGATGTGGACGTAGGTAGGGCTGGTAATGAAGTAGATACCCGTCTTGATCTGGTGCGCAATCGAGAGGGCTAGCGCGAGATAGAGATAGAGGTGAACGACCCACCAGGTCTCATACTTCAGTCTGCGTCGGGCGATGCGGATCGAGGTGATGCCCGCCATCATGAGGAGCCCATAGGCCACGAATGCCATCAGCATGTCGGGGTAGGTCTTTATAAAGGTCCAGAGCTGATGGAACACCGTGGTGCTCGACTGCTTCGCGTAACCAAGTAGCACGAGAACCACATGGATCGTGATGAGCCAGAGCGGCCATGGTCCGATGCGCCGATGCCAATGGACCAGTTTGTCCTGTCCAACTGAGCGCTCAAGCCAGGGGATCCGAGAGATCAGCACGACAAGGATGATCATGAGATAGGTACCGACGATCGCGCTAAAACGCGCGAGCGCAAGTTCTACCCCACCAGGACCCTTGAGCGCCGATCCGGACTCCCCGTGGAGAAAGATCAGGAGAACGAGGACGAAGCCGAATACGCCAATCGATTGCAACGCCGTTGCGACGTTCGGGTTCGGGCGAGCGAGCGGTCGGTGATTGAGTGGTCGAGCAGAGCGGGTATTCCGCGGGCCATTCATACGTGAGGGAGGTCGGTTTGTGGGGGGCACGAAACAATGATGACAGTTGAAACTGGTGGTATGCCGAGCACCGTCTGAGGAAACCCTGTGAAAGTGTGAGCAGTGCACGGGCGCCTCTTGGGCACTCTGTTGCGGCGATCGCCAACCGGTCGGCACGACGTCAGGGCCAGACGGAGCCTCGTCAGGGTGGTAGAGGCGGGTACCAGTTCTGTGCAACCAAGTTCCTCGAGGGTTCTGGGAATCTAGGGTGGAGAGGCGAACTGGTTCGACAAGCTGGAGTGGGGGTAGGGCCCGTGGTTGAAGAGCCGATGACGGCGATTACCAACGAGGTGTTGCGACGACTTTCGGGGGTATCTGGGACCCGCGCCGGCACGATCTCGGAGGCGTTGGTGCGCCACCTCCATGCCTTTATCCTCGAGGTGCGGCCGAGCACCGTCGAGTGGGAGCAGGCGATCCGCTTTCTCACCGAGGTCGGGGCGAGATGCACCCCGGAGCGGCAGGAGTTCATCCTTCTCTCGGACACACTTGGTGTATCCACGCTGGTTGACGCGATGAATTACACCCCAGGTGAGGAGGGTACCGAGAGCACAGTGCTCGGACCCTTCTATCTCAGCGATCCACCAGTGGTTGCAAACGGTGCCGTCATCGACGGTGGCTGTCTCGGGACTCCGCTACTGGTGGAGGGCACGCTCACAGATGTCGAGGGCCATCCTTTGAGCGGGGTACAAGTCGACACCTGGCAGGCCGATGGAGACGGCTTCTACGACGTGCAGCATGACGGAGGTGTGCGGTACCTACGAGCGCGACTCGAGAGCGATGCGAACGGCAACTTCCGCTTCTGGTCGATCGTGCCCTCTCCCTATCCAATTCCCGATGACGGACCTGTCGGAGCGATGCTGCGGGAGCAGGGTCGTCATCCCTACCGCCCAGCGCATGTGCACTTTCGCTTTGCCCATCCCAATATCGCCACCCTGGTTACGCATATCTTTCTCGCGGGCGATCCTTATCTTGACTCCGATGCCGTTTTTGGCGTAAAAGATTCACTAATTGAGGAGCTCGATTCCTGTTCGCCGGAGGAGGCCCCCGAGGGGCATCAGCCAGGTAGGACCTTTGCCCGCCTCCGTCGCACGTTCGTTCTCATTCCCGCGGGATACGAGCTCGCATGAGGGGACAATTTCCACTAGCCACTGTTAAAGCGAGGCACTAGAGATGTCTGAACTCACCCTCATGATGGTGCATGCGCATCCCGATGACGAGGTGATTCCAACCGGAGGCCTGCTGGCGCGCTCTGCGGATGAGGGGATTACTACCGTGCTCGTGACCTGTACCGATGGGTCGCAGGGATTTGGCCCCGCGTTCGTGAACTCTGGGGAATCTGGTCATGATCCCGAGATGGTCGCTCGCACACGGCGAGAGGAGTTGCAGCTCTCCTGTGATTCACTCGGGGTGACACATCTTGAGCTTCTCGGGTATCGCGATTCAGGGATGGAGGGTTGGGCGGCGAACCAAGATCCAAGGGCATTTTGCCAGGCAGACCTCGATGAGGCAGCGGGTCGCCTTGCCCTTCTCATCTCGCAGTATCGGCCTGACGTGTTGATTACCTATGCGAACAATGGGGGTTCAGGTCATCCAGATCACGTTGCCGCACATCTCATTACGCTGCTCGCTGACGATCTCACAGGAATCGCAAAGAAGCTTTATTACGCCATCCGCTCTCATGCATTTACCGAACGGGTACAGCGCGAAAGAACGCGTCTCGAATTCGCGGAGCTACGTCCAAGTTCGGGCCGAGCACCCTCGCGTCAACGCCTCGATCACCTCATCACGACCACTATCGATACCCGTGATTCCGTGGAGCGAAAGCGTCACGCGCTGCATGCTCATCGCAGCCAGCTCGATGGCTCGCATTGGGTCAACCTCGATGACGCAGCTCTTGGGCGGATCTTTGTCGAGGAGACTTACATCCGAGCGCGAGATCGAACCGGCGCTGCGGTGCCAGAGAGCGATATCTTTGCGGGGCTGCGGTAGGCGAAAGAGGGCAGAGGCGATATGTCAAAAGTGAACGAGTTCATTCTGGGACATCCGCAGGCGGTTCTGACAACGCACCGGCGTGATGGTGGTCTGCAGATGTCACCTATCCGTGTTCTCGTCGACGCGCAGGGCGCGATCGTTGCAACGACCCGTGCTGCGACGGCAAAGGCGAAGAATCTGCTCCGCCAGAGTGACTGTGCGATCTGTCTGATGACGGAGGGATGGCAGGGTCCGTGGCTCACGATCGAGGCTACGGCGGAGGTCCTCACCCTGCCTCTCGCCTTAGCGGGGCTCCGTGAGCTCTATCTGCAACGCGATGGTGTTGTCGCCTCGCCAGAGGATTTCGCAGAGGCCATGGCTGCAGAGGGCCGAGTTCTCTTACGTTTTACTGCGACGCGAGTCGGGGGAACCGCCGAGACTGACTAGGCGGGCGGAGCGGGTTCACCCTGCGATGGCGCTACGGATCTTCGCCGGTGTTAGCGCGTCCATCGCCGACACAATTGGCTCGATGCCCTTTCGTGCCGTGATGATACGGACGATGGCCTCATCCAGTCCACCGGCAAGTCGCGCGAAGTGCTCCGGAGCTCCCTTTGCTGGGCCGAAGTAGCCCACTTGGAGCAGCAGATCGTCGGGGACAATATCGACTAACTCGGCAATTGGGGTGCCGGTACTCCGTCGCTCCTCTAACTCCAGAAAGAGATCGTCGAATCCCATGCGGCCAAAGTGCCCACGGTAGGAGAGAGTTCGATCGACACCGGGTCGAGCGAGGCCATAGCTCAGAACCTGCACTCCAAAGGCGCGACGTGCTGCTGCAACGTCGTCGTCGATACAGACGCGGATGTACATCGACATCGTGAGCTCCTCACGGGCTCGACCGGCGCGTGCCGCCCCAACTCGAACCTGCGCGTCACTCCAGGCGATCTGTTCGGGTGTGGCCCAGTTCAGACAGATCCCGTCAGCGACCTCACCTCCAAGTTGCATCATCTGTGGGCCAAGTGCGGCGAGGTATACCGGAACCCCGGAGATCGCCTGGGGAAGTCGTTCATGGTCGAGAGTGATCGCTGGACCTGTGTAGGTGACCTCCTCGCCAGCGAAGAGCCTGCGGAGCACGGTGACATAATCGCGCATCACGGCGATTGGTCGATTGGGAAGATGCGCACTCTCCCAGTAAGCCGGCCCTGCGCCTCCGCTGCCGATGCCAAGGACAAAATTGCCCTGAGCTATCTGGCCAAGTGTGGCTGCTTGGTTGATGAGTGACTCCAGCTTCCAACTCTTGGGAGCTGGAATAACGGCAATTCCGGTTCGGATGGGTGATCCAGTGAGCTCCTTGGAGCGGCGGGACCATGCGCTGCACACGTGAAAGGCGTCGGGAACTGCCATCGAGTTTGTCCAGATGCTCTCGTATCCGTGTGCGAGCGCCGTATCGGTGAGCGCTTCGTATCCGTCGATCGCGAGTGCGAGACGTTGATCAAGTCCTACGCCTATCTTCATCGTGCCCCTCCTCGCGCAGGTGTCTCGTGCGCAGCTCTTCTCTCAGTCTTGCAGCCCACTCACGTTCGCGCCCGAGTCATCTCGTCGGTGAGGAAGCACCGTTGCCTGTTTTTGTGGACAGAGAGCGGGCGCAAGAGACCTTCACTACTCTGGCGAGGTACGAGAGCGCAGCAGATCCGCGAGCTCTAGCGCGAGGGCGTATCACGGTCAAAGAGCGGTGTATCGGTGGGAAGATAGGGACCTTTGTGGACGCGATGGATAGATCCGAGATGACAATGATCATGATCAACAGCCGATGACCGGGATTCACGAGCGACCCCTCACTCCCGTGCTGCCCCGTGTGGAACAGCACGGAATTGATCTCATCGCAACCTCCGAGCGGTGGGCAACACCGCGCGATCTCTGTGCTCTCTGGGCAGGAGCCAGCTTTCAGGTGGAGTATTTCGTCTATGGCATCGCGCTTATGACCTTTGGATTCAGTCTCTCTCAGGCACTGATACTGACGGTCATCGGGAATCTCTCCTTCTTGCTCGTTGGCGTTGCGAGTCTTCAGGGACCGGTCGCCGGTACGACGGCGATGACAATTAATCGGGCGCCCTTTGGAGCGCGGGGAGCGCGGATCATCGCGCTCTTTAACTGGTTGACCCAGATCGGTTTTGAGACCGAGGGACTCATACTCGTCGTGCTCGCGGGTGAGGTACTTGCGACCCGCGCTCACTGGCACCTCTCCGTCGCGACCAAACTCTCACTGGTCGTCATCGCGACGCTTTTGCAGCTGCTCCTCCCACTCTTTGGACACGCTGCACTCGTTCGCGTTCTTCGTATATTGATCGTGCCATTTATCGCGCTCTATCTTCTCCTTGCCTTCGAGATCGCACCAAAGACTGCGCTGCACCACATCGGTGGGCATGCCAGTTGGGCGACGTGGCTTGCCGGTCTTGCCTTTACTATCGCGTTGAGTGGCCTCGGGTGGACGGAGAACGGCAACGATTATTCGCGCTATCTCCCGGAGGACGTCAGCCGGCGTCGCGTGGTTGGCTGGGTCTTTCTCGGTAGTGGCGTCCCTCAGATCTTGGTGATGGCGTTGGGCATCATGATCGGAACAAAGACCACGACAATTGCCACTGCGGCGAATCCATTCGATGCATTGGCAAATGCCGCACTCGTTCCGACCGGCCTCGTTGTTCCCGTCCTCGTCGTCGCGATCGCGCAGCTTTTCGCAATCAACAGCCTCGATCTCTATTCCTCGGGCGTCACGCTGCAGACGGTTGGCCTGCGGCTCCGACGTTGGCAGGCCGTAATTGTCGACACGATCGTTACCGGTACGCTCACCGCGATCGCGATCTTTAATGCCTCGTTCAGCACTCTGTTAAAGGATTTTGCCGATGTCGTCATCATCTGGATCGGACCCTGGGTCGCGATCTACCTCGTCGATTGGTATCGGCGTGGATATCGCTATGACCGGGAGGCGTTACAGCGCACCGATCGTTCCGGTCGGTACTTTGGGCGATTCGGAGGTTTCTCGCTCTCTGCGCTCGTCGCACAGCTCGTTGGCATGATCGCCGCGGTTGAGGGTCTCGCGCCAACTTTTGCACTTCCTCATTGGATGATTCTTTTTACGACACACACCGGCGGAGCTGATATCAGTGTCTTCTCAGGAACGCTTGTCGCCGGGGCGCTGTACTGGTTTGCCACACGGCCGGGGAGCCGATGGGGTGATGAGGTCGCAGGGGACCGAATGCCCACATCCGGTTGATCCTGGAGTCGGTGCAGGAGCTATCCCTCCCAGTCCTCCGCGAGATTTCCACTGGCATCGGGATGAAAGATCGGTATCGCGCCAAGGGTGTGCACGAGCCGCGCATCGTCGCCGAGCGTTGCCCGCCAGGCGTTTGCCTCAGCGAGGAGCGCTCCGACGGCCACCGGCACCGCATCGACCTCACGCAAAAGTTCGAGGGCCGCACAGATAGATGCGCCGGTAGAGATCACATCGTCAACTACCGCGACTCTTCGATGTGCAACCGCATCGAGGCGTTCGCGATCGAGACGTAGTCGCTGATTTGATGCGGTGGTAATTGATCGGACCTCGACGTCGATTGCATCAGCGAGATGGATCTTGGGTGTCTTCTGCAAGATCATGTAATCGTCAAGCCCGAGTGCTCGTGAGACCTCCAACGCGACGGGGATCCCCATCGTTGCAACCGAGACCACGACGTCGATCTCGTAGGAACGGAGCTTCTCCGCGAGTTCGCTGGCAGCCTGCGCGATGAAATTCACGCCGTGGTCGACAGTGATGAGGAGGGCAATGGCGAGATGCTCATTGAGCGGAACCACGGGGAGCTCGCGCTCCTGAGAGCCAACACGTGCGGAGTAGGTTCCAATCTTCGCGACCATTACTCGATCGTTGCCGTTCCGACACCATTGCGCAAATGGAGTAGGCGATGAGTGGATATCGCTCCTCCCGGTAGGATCTCGCGCCAAGGATCTCTTCGAGAGGAGTGAGGAAATGCGTTACGAGCGCACGGGGAGCGATCAACGCACGGACACCCGCCGGCTCTCTCGGAGAGCGACGCTCCTCCTCGCCCTCTTCGTTGCAGGTGTCGTTTCGCTCATCGTGGTCCTGGTACAGGGGGGATCGAATACCTATGCACGCGTTGAGGGCTCACCTCAGGAGATCCGTGCGGTTGAGTCGAACTTTCTCAAGGCCAATAACGCCGTAGAAAATCTGGCCGCCCCCCAACCAGTCGACCTTGCGGCGAGTTCTTGGCTCTTCTCCGCGCACCCTCTCGCGCACGGTGGCAATCGGGTCATCGCGCCTGCGGGTCCCTGGATCTCTCCTTCGGGCCATTTCGTAGCACTGACGTCCACAGCTGGAAGGGCGATTGTCAACGCACAGAGTACGGCGCTGCGGACGATCTTTTCGGGAGCCGCACTCGCGCAGGTGCTGACCGAGCTCGATCAGGGCGTTTCGGGGGAGCTCGGACGGTCACCACAGATCTCAGGCGCCGGTGGCGCGCGTATTGATTCCTGGCTCCGTGTTTCGGTCACCGGTAGCGTCGCTCACCTCGAGGCAGACGTCGATGTCTGGGTTGCAACGCCGACGCTCAGTGCGCTTGGCGGCGGACGCGCAACACTTCTTCCCTCGGTCAATGCAAACCGCCTGGATGTCTTTGCGACGATGGTGCATCGGCAGGGGGGATGGCGAATTATCTCGTTTAATCAGGCCCCCTGGCAGCAGGCAACCTGAGCCCGTATCGCGGACGTTCGCAGGCACGCCATCTCGCGGAGCGAGGTGCTTAAGGTAACAAAATATTACGGCAGTGCAACACATAACCCCTGTATAACAACTATTTGCCCAGAATCGTAATGATTTCGCAATGTTGTGGATAGACCAATCTCAGTTCTCCTATTCAGACCGAATAGGAGGGAGATGTAAGAGGGGGCAAAGATGAAACAGCAACTGCAACGACGGGTCGCTAGGGGGGCGCTTACCGGCGTCGTCGCGATGGCGGGTCTCGGTTTGGGATCTGTCGCAGCGAGTGCCGCATCAGCGAGTTGTGTGGCGGCGAATGGTGTGCGAGTGACCGGAGCAGATGCGAAAAGCATCTGTCAGGGAATCTCCTACTACCACGGGAAGACGATCACCCTCGTCGCTCCCGACAACGTCGGTGGAGGCTTTGACCAGTACTCACGTGCCTACGCACCGTTTCTGGCGAAGTATCTTGGCGCGACGGTCAACGTGATCAATGTGCCGGCGGGTAACACCGTCGCTGGCATGAACTTTGTCGCTGGCACCAATAGGAGTTCGACAGTTGGGCTCACCGTTGGTTGGCTGAACGTGGGGCCGATCGTCGAGGACAAGATCCTCGGGATCCCCGGCGTACAGTTCAACGCGGCCGGCGAGGTAATGCTCGGCGCCTCGGCACCTAATCTCACGGTGACCGTTGCACTGCGCTCTGCTGCCTGTGCTGCCTACGACAGTGGTTTTGCCGGCCTTCTGGCCAGTAACTCCGCAGCAAACCCAGTGTCGGAGCCGATTCAGACGACGGGGTCGACCACCTTTAACGAGCTGGTCCTCAACGGCGTCTTCGGTATCCACTACCGAGCGATCCCTGGTTACGCCTCGACTACCTCGCTGTTGAGCGGATGGCTTCGTGGCGATGGGTGTGTCATTACTGCGCCGGTCTCAACTCTCGGAAGCTATATCGTCTCCGGGAAGGCGGTTCCGCTGGTGGTCAACGTCGCCCTCCAGTCGAACAACCAGTACGCGAACTACTTCAGAGGCGTGCCAACCTACGTGCAGGCCGAGAAGCGTTTTGCGCGATACATCAAGAACAGTACCCAGCGTGCAGCAGTTCCCGTGCTCAATCTTGCAGGTCAGACCTCGAGGGTGTTGTTTGTGCCCCCAATGACCCCACAGAATGAGCAGTCGGCGCTTCGTGCAGCCTTTGCGTGGGCCTCTGGCAACGTCAACTTGAAGTTGGCGCTCTCGGCCATAGGCGCGCCGACCGGCTACACGACGGGTCAGGTCGCGAAGTCGTCCTACCTTGCCTACCTCACGGATGCTCGGCGCGTGACGATGTACCTCACGGCAGTCGGTGGCTAGGGCGGTTCTTCGGCTAATACCGACAGGTCAGCATCACGATCTGTGACGAAACGGTAAAGATAAATAATCAGCAAAGGGCGGGACCCAGATCCTCTGGGCCCCGCCCTTTCTTTATGGTTCGAGGATTAGGTGCCCGCTTTTCCCAAGAGGTGGATCACTTTATAACTTTTTGACATCTAACTGTAATGTTTATGGTAGAACTTCACTACTCGGCCCGCCAGTAGGGGGACGGGTAGTAAGCACACTTCACCAAAAAGGGGAAACACCTTGCTAGGAAACATCCGTACCGCTGCAAAGCGGTTCAGCCTCGTCGGTGGGGCGATCGCAGTTACGGCAGCTCTTGCCGCAGCTCCGATGGCATCTGCATCGGCGAAGGGCTGT
>CAIMWD010000069.1 GCA_903845085.1 uncultured Acidimicrobiaceae bacterium | reverse complement strand
GGATGCCGCCTTGGTTGGCACTGCCTTCTTGGCAACGGCCTTCACGGGTGCTGCCTTCTTGGCAACGGCCTTCACGGGTGCTGCCTTCACGGATGCCGCCTTGGTTGGCACTGCCTTCTTCGCCACTGCCTTCACGGGTGCTGCCTTCTTGATACGAGCCTGCGTCACTGTTCCCTTTTTTAACGATGTCGATGTGGTGGTTCGCTTCGTCGCCGCACTTGTCGCCCTCGACTTCGCCGGAGACTTTGCAGCTCCCGACTTTGTTGATGACGCGATGCGCTTCGTCGCTGACCCCTTCGTCGGAGTCGAAGCGACCTTCGGGGTCTTAGACCGTGATGCGCTCGCCATAGTGGTCCACATCTCCTTGTCGTACGAAGCGTGTTGAGGTTAGCGGAACTACCGCCCCGGTGCGACGTGACTGAGCAACGTTAGAAGCGACGTTGCACCTTGCCGGGGTTGGACGAGGTGCCCTTTGCCGTATCGAGCGTGGCCGCAGCGAGGACGGTCTGGGCGCGGACAAGGTCGACTCCCTCAACACGAAGTCGCTTATCGCGACTTTTGTGTCCCGCCACAACGCTTACCGCGCTCTTCGGAACGTCGAAGAGCTCGGCGAGTAGCAGTTCAGCGGCGACATTTGCTCGGTTGTCGGCGGGGGGTGGTGCAACACGAAGGTGGAGCGCATCATGTCGCCGGCCGACAACACTCGCCCGTCCAGCACCGGGTTGGACGTGGCACCGCACCACAATGGTCGCAATGGCTTCGTCGCCGGTCGGCTTCGTGGTGGAATCACTCTCTTCGATGGTGAACAGGTCTTCAGTCATGTGCGCCTACTGTAGAGCCATGGATGCGTCCCCCAAGGGCCACCGTTACCCGACGGTCTCTGATAAGCCCGCCCAACCGACCTATTCAGAGATGGAGGAGGCCACTCTCGCCTACTGGGAGTTGGACCAAACCTTCCGCGCAAGCGTGGAGGCACGTCGCGACGCCCAGGAATACGTCTTCTACGACGGACCTCCATTTGCCAATGGACTCCCCCACTACGGCCACCTCCTGACCGGCTTTGTCAAAGATGCGATGCCCCGATTTATGACGATGCGAGGACGGCTCGTGGAGCGTCGCTTTGGCTGGGATTGCCACGGTCTGCCTGCCGAGACAGAGGCCGAGAAGGAGCTTGGCGTCTCGGGCCGAGGCCCGATTACCGCGTACGGGATCGATCGTTTTAACGAAGCGTGTCGCACCTCGGTACTGCGTTACACAAGCGCATGGGAGCGCTACGTGACCCGGCAGGCACGCTGGGTCGACTTTGCGAACGATTACAAGACGATGGACATCACCTTTATGGAGAGCGTCATCTGGGCCTTCGCTGAGCTCTATCGAAAGGGACTCATCTACGAGGGATTTCGCGTTCTCCCCTACTGCTGGGAGTGCGAGACGCCACTCGCTAATTTTGAGACCCGGCAAGATGATGCCTACCGCGATCGTATCGATCCCGCCGCAACCGTCGGCTTCGACCTCCTTCCCGACGACGCGGCGACCTCTCCACTCCTGAGGGGACCACTTCGACTTCTTGTCTGGACCACCACGCCGTGGACCCTGCCCTCGAACCTTGCACTCGCAGTGGGCCCGGAGGTCTCCTATACGGTCCTTGATCACGACGGACAGCGCGTCATCATCGGATCGGACCGCGTTGACCACTATGGCGAGGAGTTCGCCGGGGCAACGGTGCTCGGCACGGTAAGCGGCAAGGAGATCGTCGGGCGCCGATATACGCCGCTCTTTCCCTACTTTGCCGATCATCCACGGGCCTTCGTCGTCATCGGTGGCGACTTTGTTACTACTGACGAGGGCACTGGCGTGGTTCACATGGCGCCGGGCTTCGGCGAAGACGATCAGCGTGTCTGTGAGGCGAACGGCATAGAGGTTGTCTGTCCGGTAACTGATCGTGGCTGTTTTGACGAGCGCATTACGGAGTTCGCAGGGCTTCACGTATTCGCGGCAAATGAACCGATCATCGAACGGCTCCGCGAGGGTGGGGTTCTGGTTAGGCGTGAAAGTTACACGCACAGCTACCCACACTGTTGGCGCACGGATACCCCCCTCATCTATCGCGCCGTCTCCTCCTTCTTTGTCGAGGTGACGAAGGTCAAAGAGCGGATGATCGAGCTCAACCAGGAGATCAATTGGGTTCCCGGGCACATCCGTGATGGCGCCTTTGGAAAGTGGCTGGAAGGTGCACGTGATTGGTCCATCTCGCGAAACCGCTTCTGGGGTACTCCAATCCCCGTATGGCGTAGCGATGACCCGACCTACCCTCGGGTCGACGTCTATGGATCACTCGATGAACTCGAACGAGATTTTGGCGTACGGCTAGAGGATCTCCATCGACCGACCATCGACAACCTGACGAGGCCCAACCCCGACGACCCTACGGGGAGGTCGATGATGGTACGTGTCACTGACGTCCTCGACTGTTGGTTTGACTCTGGATCGATGCCCTTCGCTCAGCTGCATTATCCCTTTGAGAACCGCGAGCGGTTCGAGGAACACTTCCCCTCAGACTTCATCTGTGAGTACATCGGACAGACCCGCGGATGGTTCTATACGCTGCATGTGCTCGCGACCGCACTCTTTGATCGCCCTGCCTTCTCGAACGTGCTGGCGCACGGGGTCTTGCTCGGAAACGACTCGCGCAAGCTTTCAAAGCGGCTCAAGAACTACCCCGATCCCGAGGAGTTCTTTGCGAGCGAGGGCGCCGACGCCATGCGTTGGTATCTGCTCTCCTCACCCGTGCTGCGTGGAAATGACGTCGCGATCGAAGAGCACGCCATGGCCGAGCCAGTGCGACAGGTACTCAACCCCATCTGGAACAGCTGGCACTTCCTCTCGCTCTATGCGGAGACCGATGCAGCGGTCGGGAGCTTTCGCACCGATCAAAAGGGAGTCCTTGACCGTTATATCCTCGCCAAGCTCGCGACAGTAGTTGCGACCGCCACAGAATCGCTGGAGACCTACGATCTCGCCGGCGCTGCAACCGCGATCACCGGCTTTTTGGAGGCACTGACCAACTGGTATGTACGACGCTCCCGTGATCGATTTTGGCGCCCCTTTGGCGAGAGCCCCGCGCTCGACGCCGACAAGCAGGATGCCTACGACACGCTGCACACGGTCCTTGAGGTGCTCTGTCGCCTCGCGGCTCCACTCCTTCCCTTTCTCACCGAGACCATCTACCGAGGTCTTACCGGTGAACGTAGCGTGCATCTTATGGAGTGGCCGGCCCAGGAGCTTCTCCCGAGCGACCAGGAGCTCGTCCGGGCGATGGATCTCGTACGCGAGGTCTGCTCCGGTGGACATTCGATCCGAAAGGCCCAGGGTCTACGCGCACGCCTTCCCCTTGCCAGCCTCACCTTCGCTGGTCCTGATGCAGCGCTGTTGTCGCCATTTCGCGAGTTGATCGCGGAGGAGCTCAATGTGAAAGAGGTCGTACTCATCGCTGATGCAGACGAACTCTGCACCACTCGCCTCACCCTGATTCCCGCAGTTCTCGGCCCACGCGCTGGAGAGTCGATGCAGTCGGTCATGGCTGCCTACCGAAGGCACGAGTTCGTCATCGATGGTGACGGCGGAGTGACGGTCGGCGCTCTGCGGCTCATCACCGGTGAGTATGAACTCGCGCTCGCACCACGCGATCCGGCGACGGCACGTGTTCTTGACCAACAGACTGGGGTCGTTGCGCTTGCGACCAAGCTCACCCCGGAGCTGGAAGCAGAGGGTATCGCCCGCGACCTTGTCCGAGTGATCCAGCAGGGCCGTAAGGATGCTGACTTCCATGTCGCCGATCGCATCACGGTTCAGGTGCATTCGACCGGCGACCTCGCTTCGGTCATCGCGCCTTGGCGCGAGGAGATCATGGCGCAGACGCTCGCGACGGAGCTTGCCGTTTCCGCCGGGGCGACCTCACCGACCCACACACTTTCCGGTGGGTTCGGTGTAAAGGTAACGCTCGATCGCGTCGCACCCAGGGATTAGCCCCACCCGCGCATTGGATGCATCACCGGCTCGTGAACCTATCGTCAGCGGGAGCGACCGAGGTCACATCAGCCGAGCGGAGTGAGGCCAAACTATCGATGGGTGCTCTCGCACCCGTGCGCCCCTCTTAACGCCGGTTGAAGCCGAAGGGATCACTCTCATCGGGCTTCTCCTCCTCGTCAAAACCTCCCCCGTTGGCCCAACGCTGCCAGAGCTCTTCGTCCTGGTCACGCACCGGGTGCTCACCCGATGGAGCAACTACTGGGATCTCTGCGGTAAAGGTGATCTCGTCATCGACCACGTCAAGCTCAAGCAACGGCTCGCTCTCTATTGCGACAAAGAGCGGAACCTCGGGAGCAGCGGGCGACGGGGAACTCTCCGCTGCCACCGTGGGTGCAGGCGGATCGAGTGCAAATACCTCCGCGGCCACCTCGGTGGCGACCGAGAGGTTGGTTTCGATAAATGAGAGCAGCGAGTGCAGCGCATCCGACAGTCGTACGCGCTCCTCCCCTACCGCACTGGTGAGCCCGGCGACCTCTCGTTCGAGTTGCTCGCGCTGTGCACGTTGCTGACTGACACGCGTATGGAAATCCGCATCAGCCTCCTCGCGGAGGCGCCGTGCGTTCTCGGTCGCCTGTGCGACGAGATCCTCGGCCTCGCGCCGTGCGCGCTCAAGGATCGTCGATGCCTCCTCTCGCGCCTCTTTGATCGCGAGATCTGCCGTGCGCTGCGCGAGCACCAGGGTGCGACGGATCGAATCCTCATCGATGGGCGGCTCCGCCTCAGGAGCCCGATTTGGCGCGAGCGGAGCCACTGGTGCTCCAGCGGCCGCTCGATTGTTACCGGTCTCGGCAAGGCGACGATGCAATTCATCGACCGCGACCGCGACCTCCTCTAAGAACTCATCGACCTCGTCGGTGTCATAACCGCGCAGACGGTCGCGAAATTCAACCTCACGTAGAACTTTCCCGGTGATGTCCATTCCGCCATGCTAACTCGTGCTCTCTCACGCCAAGGAGAACCCAATAATCATTTACTCACGTGCTGTACCGTTCGCCTTATGGACACGAAAGGGCAAAGACTGCGATGAGGGTGGTCAAACGATCCCCGCGCCGCTGCTGAGTTTCAGTTAGAGGCGGCTCGAGAGGAGCGAGAGAACAAAGAGGAGGATCATCGGCGAGAGATCGATCGCCATCGCTCCGGTGCGGATCGGCGGAATAATCCGGCGCAGCGGAACGAGCACTGGATCCGTGAGGCGCGCGAGTACGTTGACAAATTTTGCCGTATTCGACCATGGGTTGACAGGAATCCACGTAAAGATGATCCGAACGAACACGATCATCTCGTAAAGGAAGATAAGTCTCCCGAGCAGATGCAACATCTCAGCAGCCGTCAGTCACTATCAAAGACCGGGCGACGCGCCTAAAGATCGCTGAACCCGCGCTCGCGGAGGCGGGTGCGCTCGTCGTTCGAAATGGTCACGTTGTTCGGCGTGAGAAGGAAGACCTTCTCCGTTACGCGCTCCAGCTTGCCCTCAATGCCCATAGTGAGCCCGGCACAAAAGTCCACGAGTCGGCGGGTGAGGTCAGGGTCGACGTTGACCAAATTGATGATGACGCTCTTGCCGCTCTTCACCGCGTGTGCGACCTCCTGAGCGTTCTCGAACTGGTGCGGCGTCACGATATGTACGATCGGCTGCGCTGCAATCGGTGACTGATTCGCCACGATGGGGCGCACGACCGAGGGGCTCGGTACGGCGGGTGCGACAGTCATTGGTGCAGCAGAGGGTGTCTCGTCAAGAGGCACCGGTCGCAGCGGATTCGCCTTAAGTCGCAACCCGGGCTGTACCTGAGTCACAGGTTCAGCGACCAGACGTGGCTCTCGCTCATACTCACGCTCGGCCTGTACTCGACGTGGTGCGGGGGCACGGCGAGGGGCCGGCTCCTCGTACTCCTCCTCGTCGAAGTACTCCTCCTCGTCGTCAAATTCCTTGAGGCCGAGGTACTCGAGTGCCTTGCTCATAAACGATGCCATTGTGACCTACCCTCCTGGGGTATCTATTGTGACACCCGAAATACCCTTGCCTACGTGGAACGTTGACCTCGTCAATTACTCACACGGGGCTCTCAGACACTCTAGGCCCGAGATCCAAAGAGTGCTCGACCAATGCGCACCATCGTGGATCCTGCGGCGACTGCCATTTCGAGGTCCTCGCTCATCCCCATAGAGATCTCGTGAAGCCCAAGCTCAGCTGCAAGGTTAGCCACCTGGTGAAAGTGCGGCAGAGCAGCACCGGCGTCATCGAGCGGTGCGACCGCCATGAGCCCATCTACGACAAGATCTAGCGATGAGAGCTGCTCCACAAGGCCAGCTACCCGCGCCAGCGGAACACCGCCCCTTGTGGCACTCTCGGTGAGAGCTACCTCCACGAGAAGATGTGCGCCGGGAGAGCGTTGCGCTAGCGCCTCTCCCTCTTCGAGACGGTCAATTCCCTGAAAGAGTGCCACATGTGGAGCCAAACGGTTGATCTTGTTGCGTTGCAGGTCGCCGAGGTAGTGCCAACGCGTGGGAACCGACGGCACTACCTGCGCGAGTGATTGTGCTTTGTTGACGAGTTCATTCGCATAGTTCTCACCGAGGTCTTCGATGCCCACCCGCCTCGCAGCAAGTGCCGTCACCCAGTCGAAGGTCTTCGTCACCCCCACTACGCGCACTCCCTGCGGATCACCACCTGCAGCGACGATGCGGTCGGTCACCACTCCGAGGTTGGCAACGATCTCCTGACTCCGGCGACTGACGATCTCCTCGATCTCCTCGCTGAGAATTCCGTCGATCGGCACAGGCGGCGTCGAGTCGGTCACGCGGAGCTCGTTCGATAGATGACGAGCGCATGGCGACCGATCTCACAGCGGGCCCTCCATGAATAAAGGTCGGTCGCACAGGCGGTGCATCCTCCCCAGCGTCGGACGCGATCAACTCCAGCGACACCGAGCGCGAGGCGAACTCCCTCTGGCAGGTCGCAGTAGACACGCCCACCCTCGCTATGGGCAACTGAGGGGCCATAACGATCGATCAGCGGTTCGAGATCTGCTGCGGAGAATTCGTAACACTCCGGCCCAATTGTCGGTCCAATAATCGCCTCGATATTCTTGGCACCGAGACGATGCATCTCCTCGACTGTCGCCTCAATCACTCCACCGAGGAGGCCGCGCCAACCCGCATGCGCGATCCCGATAACGCCCTCGCTGCTGGCGAGCGCGACCAAAGAGCAGTCAGCGCCCAGCATCGCCAGTGGAAGGTCGGTCGCGGCGGTGACGAGGCCGTCAGCGGCAACGACGTGGTCAGATGGCTGATCGATGACGCACACGTTGGCACCGTGCACCTGACGCACGAAGTTCCAGCTCGCTCCCGTGAGCTCACCCTGCCGGACCGCTAGATCTCGCGCAGTTGTGGATGTCCCCTCGCGCAAAAACCCGGGTCGCTGATCTCCCTCGGCAACCGTCGTCATGATGAGTTGGATCCGTTCATCAAGCGACGACTGCGACCGTTCCATTGCCCTCGGCTTCGCGCTCGTCGCTCGCGATTACTTCAAAAAGGAGGGAACGTCGAACTCATCATCGCCAAGATCCAGATCATCATCAGTGTCGGCGAATACATCGAGAACACTCGCCGGCGCGGCGGGGGCTGGTGCCTCCTGCGCCTCGGCGGGTGCCGCTGCACGCGGAGTACGCGTGGTGGCGCCACGTTCAAAGCCAGCCGCGATCACAGTGACACGCACCTGGTCGCCGAGCGATTCGTCAATTACCGAGCCGAAGATGATGTTTGCATCTGGGTGAGCTACCGCATGGATCGCGTCTGCCGCCTCGGTGACCTCAAGGAGTCCGAGCGATGAGCCACCCGCGATATTGAGCAAGATGCCACGCGCCCCATCGATCGATGCCTCGAGCAGCGGCGAGGTAATTGCATGATTTGCCGCGTTCAAGGCACGTCCCTCGCCAGTGGCAGCACCGATACCCATGATCGCCGAGCCGGCATCGCGCATGATCGTCCGCACATCCGCAAAGTCAGTATTGATAAGTCCCGGCAGGTTGATGAGGTCCGTAATTCCCTGCACACCGTGCAGCAGCACATCATCGGCCATCCTGAAGGCATCGACCATCGTCGTATTCTTGTCCGCAAGGGTGAGGAGTCGCTCGTTCGGGATGACGATGAGCGTGTCGACCTTCTCCTTCAACTTCGTGATCCCCGCGTCGGCCTGAACGGTGCGACGCTTTCCCTCGAAGGGGAAGGGACGCGTCACGACACCGATGGTGAGCGCGCCAAGGTTCTTGGCAATCTCCGCGATGACGGGGGCCGCTCCGGTTCCCGTACCGCCACCCTTACCTGCGGTCACAAAGACCATATCGGCGCCCTTCAGCACCTCTTCAATCTCCTCGCGGTGCTCCTCCGCGGAGAGGCGCCCCACCTCTGGATCAGATCCTGCACCCAGGCCGCGGGTTGTCTGCGTACCGATTGCCAGCTTGATGTCCGCATCACTCATCATGAGCGCCTGGGCATCGGTATTGACCGCGATGAACTCCACTCCTCGCAGTCCCGCCTCAATCATTCGGTTCAACGCATTAACGCCGGCACCGCCGACGCCGACGACCTTGATGACGGCGATGAAGCTGCTCGAAGCGTTAGTCATGTTTTCGTTCTCTCCCTACTGGGCACAAAGCGTTGAGCCCACACAAATACCGAGGCCACTTGATGACCACTCAATCTAGACCGAGTTGCCGTGGTGAATTTCGAGGACCCTGTCGGTGATCGTCACCCAATCGTCATAATTGATCTGCTCCTCCGTCCGAAAAATTCTTTTACGGGTATTCGCGAGCGAACATCACGGACACGTCGTCGATCGGCTCCACTGCCCACCGGACCTCTCCTTACCCTGCTGGCGTCACCACGGGAGAGGAGGCGACCGTGAGATTCACCACCTTTTCAGCACTGAGCACGACGCCATTTGCCGCCAGAGTGATCAGCGCGTTCATCTTCTGTGACAGGTTGGTCGCGGTCCCGACGACGATCAACGTATGGCCGGCCAGCGTCATCGTGAGACCAGTGCGCGGATCATTACCAATGATGGTGATCTCGCCCACAAGCGAGAGTGGCAACGCACGGGCGACGGCGATCTCTCCCGCGAGCGTTCCCGAGGCAGAGGTACCCGGTAACGGCATCGTCGCCGTACGGGCGATGCGCACGAGTTTGCTCGTTCGCGAAGATCGAAAGCCAAGCGCACGCGCGGAGGTGTCAAAGAGCTCCCAGCGGCGGCGCGAAATGTTCGCCTCGATCATGGGTTGACGCTCGACAAGATCGATCGTGACGCCATGGGGCCAGTGTCGAATCACCGTCGCAGAGGCGATCCATGGCAGCGCCTCAATCTGACCGGCGACGGCAACAGGGTTCACATCGATCAGCGGCGGTGAGTCCGTGAGACCGGCCGCCACAATGACCGACTCCCGCGATGTCTCACTCGCACCCACCACTGTCACCGAGCGCACATTAAAGAGAGACGAGTGCAAAATGACAAAACCACTCGCGATGACCGCTGGCACCGCCAGTGCGAGGGTGATTCGACGCCAGCGACGGTGGCCGGCCTCACGGGCTACCGCTTCGGATCGTTGCGCGACACGCTCATGCACCTTGGGCGCAGCCACTTCCCTGCTACGAGGCGTACCCTTGCGCTTCCGCGGGCGCGCGGCACCCCCGTCTGTTGTTCCCTTGGTGGCACGGGAGGACCGAGCACCCACACTGCTCCGCTTCCGCGGTGAAGCGGCGGATCCGCTGTCTCTCTTGCTCTGGCGAGCGGTATCCGATGCGCGGCGCGCTGATCCCTTTGCTCGTGCAGAACGCGGCGCGGCAGCGCTCCCGCGGCGCGGTCGGCGGCTCCCGCGCGGTTGATCACGCATCGGGGAAACCGACCATCCGCAGCTCGGTCTCGAGTACAACACCCGACGATTCGAAGACGCGGTGGCGCACTATCTCAATGAGCGCAGCGACATCGGCTGCGGTTCCGCCGGATTCGGACTGGATAAAGTTCGCGTGTTTAGGGGAGACCTCTGCGCCGCCGACGCGGTATCCCTTGAGACCTGCCGCCTCGATGAGACGTCCCGCGCTATCGCCGACTGGGTTAGTGAAGACCGATCCACAGTTACGACCACCCGGCTGGTTCGCCCGACGCCAGCTCACAATCTCATCGAGCAGTGCACGCGAGTGTGCGCGATCGCGTGCCTCGTTCGCCTCCAGCATCGCGCTAATGACGAGTTCGTCATCGGTGATACGTGTGGATCGATAGGCGCATTCGAGCTCATCGACCCGGTATTCGCGCTGGATCCCAGTACGAAGTTCCAGAACTCGAGCGGTATGTAGGTTCTGTTCGGTGCTCGCCCCATGCCCACCGGCGTTCATCGCGATCGCACCGCCCATGGAGCCGGGAATTCCCACCATCCATTCAAGGCCCGCGAACCCACCGGCGACCGCACGACGCGCAATTACCGGTAACGCAACGGCTCCTCCCACATCGAGTCGCCCCTCATGTAGGGAGAGGCGAAGTTCGCCAAAGATTCCGCTGAGGTGAATGACAAGCCCGGGAAAACCCGAGTCAGCGACCAACAGATTGGATCCATTTCCGACGACGAGCAGAGGAATTGTCGTATCCACGAGCGCCTCCGCGAGAAGCTCCAACGATTCCGTCGAGGTGAGCTCAACATAGAGCGCAGCGGTGCCACCAACGTGATACGTCGTGTGATTCGCGAGCGATTCGTCACGGAGGAGGCGGGTGCCGAGTACCTGCACGATCTGTGCAATTTCCTCCTCGGGAGGTGTCACCTCACCCACCGCGTGCGATCAACTCATCGGGTAGGCCGGTGAGATCTCCGGCGCCGAGAGTGAGGCAGCAGTCACCGCGACGCAACTGACGCTCGAGAAACTCCAGCAACTCCCTCCGCGAGGGGAGAAAATGCACCTCTGTCCCTGGGTGCGACGAGGTAATCGCATCAACGATCAACTTTGTCGTTACCCCGGGAATGGGCGCCTCTCCTGCGGGATAGATATCGGTCAGCACCACGAGATCGGCGTCAACAAAGGCATCAGCGAACTCGTTGGCAAGTTGTTGCACGCGAGAGAATCGATGCGGCTGAAAGACAGCAACGACGCGCTCCCAACTTCCCTGACGTGCCGCAGCAAGTGTCGCAGATAGCTCTCCGGGAAGATGGGCGTAATCATCCACGAGCGTTGCGCCGGCGAACTCTCCTCGAAATTCAAATCGTCGAGCCACACCAGCAAATCGCGCAAGTGCACGCTCCGCAGCATCGAGTGGAACACCGAGTCGGAAAGCGACCGCGATCGCCGCAGCGGCGTTCCGGGCGTTATGGCGCCCTGGCACGGGTAGTTCAAAGTGTCCCAGCGTGGTGCCGTTGCGTTCGAGACGAAAGGAGATCTGCGCGCGAGCGCCGACGTAATCACAGATCTGCAATTGCGCGCCATCAGTGAAACCAAAGGTCGTTGCCCCCTCGGGGGCAAGAGCGCGCGCAATGGGGTCGTCGTAGGAGACCACGGCACCTGCACGTGCGCCCGCCATGAAACGGGAAAAAGACTCCTCGAGCTGTGCGAATGAGCCATAGAAATCCAGGTGGTCTGCCTCGACATTTGTCACGACCGCGATCTCTGGCGCAAGGGTGAGAAAGGTTCCGTCACTCTCGTCCGCCTCTACAACGAGCTCGTCGCCGACTCCCCAGACCGCGTTCGTCCCAATCTCATTGACCTCACCACCGATCAGAAACGAGGGATTGCGACCCGCCTCCACCAGGATCAGTGCGAGCATCGATGTCGTTGTGGTCTTTCCATGTGTCCCAGAGACGGCAAGCGTGCGCCGCTGACGACAGATTGCGGAGAGCAGCTCCGCACGTCGCAGGACCGTAATTCCATGCGCACGAGCCGCAGCGAGTTCGACGTTGCGCTCCGGAATCGCGGTGGAGATGCCAACGCAGTCACAGTTGCCGACCTGTGTCGCGGCATGTCCCACGAAGATCTCAATCTCCAGTGCGCGCAGCCGATCAAGCGCCGCAGACTCCTTGAGATCACTGCCGCTCACGCGGTGACCCATCGCCGCGAGCACCACGGCGATCGCACTCATACCTGCGCCACCGATACCGATGAGATGGATACGACCGGGCACCGCGAGGTCGAGCGCCGCGACCGGGTTCGCGCTGATGCCCTGATCTACCATCTGCCTCGCCTCCTCATCGACCTGCTGGCGCTCCGCCCAGTCCCACGTTAGCGATCACCTCTGCGATCACCACTGCGATCGCCTCGGCGCCGCCATGACCCTCGAGTGACGCTGCACGCTCCTCCATCATCTGGAGCTGCAACGGTACATCGAAGAGCCGAGATATCGCCTCGTCGAGTCGAGGGCCATCGAGCTGGCCATCCTCGATGAGCACCGCAGATCCCGCGTCGACCAGCGCCTGTGCGTTCCTTCGCTGATGGTCATTTGGCGCATGAGGGAGTGGCACGAGGATCGCAGGAACACCGACAGCGGATAGCTCGGCGACACTCATGGCACCAGCACGTCCAACGATCAGATCGGCCGCGCTATAGAGCATCGGCATCTCGTCGCTATAGGCAAGTGGCCGATAACGATCACCCAGTGAGAGCGATTCGCTCCGTTTGACGACCTCGGCGTAGTTGCGATCTCCCACGAGGTGAATAATCACGAGAGCCTCATCATCGCGGTGTCGAGCAGCAACGTCTAAGGCAGCCGCATTGATCGAACGCGCGCCGAGTGAACCTCCCATCACCACGAGCAGCCTCTGTGTGTTCCCAACGCCAAGCGCCTGTCGAGCACTGCGACGCGCCGATACCGAGCGATCGGTTGCGAGGATGGTCGTACGCACCGGCGCGCCCGTCACCACTTCATGGGGGAGGCCCGTTCCTGCAAAGGCGACGCAGCTCGCCGTGGCAAAGTGACCGACGAGACGGTTCGCGAGACCAGCGACTGCATCGACATTTACGATCACGATCGGCACGCGAAGGAGTGCACCAGCGAGCGAGAGTGGGACCGAGGCATACCCTCCGACGCTGACGATTACCCTCGGTCGATGTCGAGCCACGAGGAGGGTGGCTCGGAGCACCGCGTGAACAAGGCCCAGCATCGCCTCAACGTTTGTAGGGGTGATTCGACGGACCAGACCCCTTCCGGGCAATAACGAAATGGCATATCCGGCCTGAGGAACGAGCCTTCCCTCCATCCCTCGTGCAGAGCCGACGAATCCGATCTCCTCTTTGCGATAACCCCGATGCACCAGCGCGTCGGCGACAGCGATCGCCGGAAGCACATGGCCAGCGGTGCCTCCGCCGGTGATGAGGATGCGTGGCGAACTCATCGGCGACCGGATCGCGCATCAGGCGTGTGAAATACCGCCTCCGTAAGTCGGTCGATGTGCTCATGGAGACGGATGTTGGGTTCTGTTCTTGATCGTGCGTGATGCGCGATATTCACCAACAGACCAACGGCGCTTAACACGGCGATCAGCGATGACCCTCCAAAACTTAGAAAGGGCAGAGGAATGCCGGTCTCCGGCATCACACTGATCACGCCACCGATATTGATGATCGCCTGCCCAACGATCCAGCTTGTGATTGCGAGCGCCAAAAGCGAGGAGAAGCGATCCTCCGCTCTCAGTGCGATACGCATTCCGGCGACACCGAGCACGACAAAGCCAACCATCACGACCAGTGCGCCAACATAACCATATTGATTGCCGATGACCGCAAAGATGAAGTCCGTCTGCGCGTTCGGGAGAAATCCCCACGTCGCAGAGGAGGCGCCAAACCCCGTTCCGGTGAGGTGACCCGAGCCCAAAGCAAAGAGTGACTGCGCGAGCTGATATCCCGTCGTCGTCTCGTGCGAGAGCGGCGAGATAAACGAGAGAAACCGCTGGCGGCGATAGCTCGCGGCAAGGATCGCGAGCAATCCGGCACCGGTCAAGATCACGGTGACCCGTACAAAGATGCTCCGATCGAGGCCGGCACCAAAGAGCACAGTGAGGAAGATGAGCGTAATCATGATCGTCGATCCGAGATCGGGCTGGATCATGATGAGTAATGCGCTCAGTCCGAAGAAGGCCCCGAGTGGTAGGACCAGTTTGGTCACGGGATGACGAGTGCGCTCACGGATTGCAATGAAATCGGCAGCGAATATGGCAAAGAACAGCTTTGCAAATTCGGTCGGCTGAAAGCGAAAAAAACTCACGCCGATCCATCGACTGGATCCCCCTGCACTTTTGCCGGCGACCACCACCACGATGAGGCTCGCGATAATGAAGGCGATGAGCAGCGGAGCGAGCCGGCGAACAAGGGAGAGATCGATTCGACTGGTAACAACAAAGGCGATCAGACCGATAATCGTCCAGATAATTTGTCGCTCAAAGAGCGCGAGCCCAGAACCGTAGTCAGCGGTGGAGATCACTGAGGTCGAAGAAAGCATCAGAACGAGAGCAAAGACGACAAATAGTGCGGAGACCACTTCAAGGAGAAAGGCGGCCTGTCGCGTCTCCGGCACTCCCATCTCGGGCTGACCGACAAGAAGGCGCCGTGTGACCTTTCGACGTGGCGCAGCCGCCGCGACGCTCATTGCGCTCCCCCGGTCGCGATGAGCGCACGAACCGCGTGCGCAAAGTCTGCGCCACGCTCTGCATACGAGCCATACCAATCAAAGGAGGCGCAGCCCGGCGAGAGAAGAACCGCGTCTCCCATCTTGGCGAGATCGGTCGCGAGGCGCACGGCCTCGTCCATTGAGGTCGCGACCACCGCGGGAACGAGGTCAGCAAAGAGAGCCGCCACCATGGGACCAGCCTCTCCAATTCCAATAACGCCATGTAGCTCATGGGCCGTATGCCCTTCGAAGAAACGACGCAGAGGCGAGAGGTCAAGACCCTTATTCCGGCCTCCGGCGATCAATACCACCGAGGGAAACGCGCCGAGCGCAGCGACGACCGCTGCCGGGGTCGTCGCCTTGGAATCATCGAAGTAGCTCACTCCTGCGCTCTCCGCGATGAGTTCTACCCGATGGGCGAGTACCACACTCTCGCTGAGCGCTCGCGCGCAGCCCTCAATCGTCGCTCCAGCCTCAAGCGCGCTCGCGAGCGCGGCTAATGCGTTGTCGATATCGTGGGGCAGCTGGCGGGGAAGGAGGGCGATTTCGCCAAGGTCCTCTCCCGCATCCCTCACGAAGTGCGCCGATTCAACGCGATAGTTCGCACGATCATCACCGAAGGTCACCACCCGCGATCGCGCCCTTGCGGCGCGTTCCATGACCATCGCCTCCCGGGCGTTTACAACCGCGATATCCGAGGGGCCCTGATTGGAAAAGATGCGGGACTTCGCATCTGCGTAGTCCTCCATCGTCGGATGCCAGTCCAGATGATCTTCGGCAAAGTTGAGCCATGTCGCGACCCGAGGGCAGAAACGCTGCGTCAACGCAAGCTGAAACGAGGAGAGCTCAGCAACGATGACATCGAGGTCATCGCGCACGACCGCCTCGATCAGCGTGGGCCCAATGTTCCCAGCGGCGGTAGAACGAAGGCCAGAGGCGCGGAGCATCTCATCGACGAGTGTCGTGACGGTTGTCTTTCCGTTTGTGCCCGTGATCGCCACGATCGGCACCGTGGCGATCCGCCCGGCAAGCTCCACCTCCGAGACAAGTTGTTCACGCGCAGCGATTGCGAAGACCGGGTGGCTCGGTGCCACCCCTGGACTGACGACGACGAGCTCCGCATCGGCGACATGAGCGAACAGCTCACTTGGCGAAGGCGCCGCAATGAGTGTCACGCCAAGCCCCTCGGCGAGCGCGACTGCCTCTTCGCTTGGACGATCTTCTATAACCGTCAAGGGAGCGCCAAAGAGTTGCGCAACACGGGCAAGCGCCCTTCCCGTCACGCCAAAACCAATGACCACAATCTTCCCAGCTGGCCATCCCGATGGCGAGGAGATCATGGACATCTCAATGTGTCGGCAGACTAAGAAAATCTGCGTAGAAGACGCCGAGAGCGAGTGCGGTAAAAAGCGCCGAGAGGATCCAGAAGCGGATTATTACCGTCGTCTCGGGCCATCCAAGGAGCTCAAAATGATGGTGTAGCGGCGCCATGCGAAAGATGCGGCGCTTAAATCCACGGAACATGACGACCTGCCCGATCACCGAGAGCGTCTCCACGACGAAGAGACCGCCGATGATCGGCAGCAGGAGCGCGATATTGAGTTCAAGGGCAAGACAGGCGAGTCCAGTCCCCAGCGCGAGAGAGCCGGTGTCGCCCATAAAGATCCGCGCCGGAGCGGCGTTCCACCAGAGGAACCCGACGCATGCGCCCGCGATCGCCATCGCCGCGAGGGCAAGATCGAGTGAGTCGGCCACGTGATAGAGCGGATGGCGATACTCCCAGTAGCCGATCAGCGTGAGACAGCTCGCGGCAAATGAGGTGGCGCCTGCGGCAAGACCGTCGAGACCATCCGTGAGGTTCACCGCGTTAGAGGAGCCCACGATACAGAGCCCTCCCCAGATAAGCCATCCACCGACACCCAGTGCGGTTCCCGGATTATTGAATCGGGTAAAGGTCAACACTGTGTGCACGCCCGCACCGTGCACACACAGGTAGGAGAAGAGCAGCGCGACAAGTACCTGCAGACCGAATTTGCCCCGTTTATTGAGTCCAAGACTGCGACGGTGATGCACTTTGATCCAGTCATCGATGAGGCCAATTCCTGCACTTGCCACCACCGCGGCGATGACAAGGATGCCACCGCGACTATATGGCGTCCGCGTTCCCACATGCCCCAATACGTATCCCAACACGATCGCAATGACCATCGCGATCCCACCCATCGTTGGCGTGCCCGCCTTCGCCGCGTGCATCACGGGACCATCGTCGCGGATGTGCTGCCCAATGCGGCGTGTGGTGAGCCACCGCATAAGGATGGGCGTGCCAAATCCGGCGACGAGGAGGGCAATTCCTCCGGAGGTGAGGATGGCGATCATGGTCTGTGCCTCGAGTTGTTCTGGTGGTTTAAACCACTGCGTGCGAGCTCTTCACGGACAACCTCACGGTCATCAAAGTGCGTCGTCCTGTCCGCGAACTGTTGCATCGTCTCGTGCCCCTTTCCGGCGATGACGAGAAGGTCACCCGGACGGGTCTGACTGATCGCAAGCGCGATCGCGCGCCGTCGGTCCGGCTCGTGAATGCAACGCGCACCAGTGGGGACTCCTGCCGCGATCTCGGCGATGATCGCCTCGGGATCTTCACTTCGGGGATTATCGGAGGTGATCACCACCGCGTCGGCAAGTTCGCTAGCAACACGACCCATCACTGGGCGCTTGCTGCGATCACGCTCTCCTCCTGCTCCAAAGACCACGAGCAGACGACCGCCCTCGCTCAGAGGTGAGCGCCCGTCCGCGTGCTCAGCGGCAAGCGCGGCGCGCGCGGCGCGCAACACCTCCTCGAGTCCATGAGGGGTGTGCGCATAGTCGACAATGACCCGTACGCCATCTGCCTCGATCGATTCGAATCGTCCCGGAACGGGAGTCGCTGAACTGAGGCCATTCGCAATTACCTCAGGCGAGATTCCTAGCGCTCGGGCACTCGCTGCCGCGGCGAGCGCGTTCGACACGTTGAACAGTCCTCCAAGTGCCAGCGATACGGGATAGCCCTCATAGACAAAGGTCGACCCCTCGACCCCGAGCACGAGATCGACAGCATCAGATAGTGCAAAGGCAGTGAGCGGAATTGTTGCGTGTTCGAGGAGGCGGCGACCGTAGGCATCGTCGGCGTTCACGACGCCGCAGGTGGAGAGTTCTTGTGTAAAAAGGAGTGACTTCGCTCGGAAGTACTCCTCCATGTTACCGTGAAAATCAAGATGATCCTGGGTGAGGTTGGTAAATACACCGACCGCGAATTGCATCCCCTTGACCCTTTGCTGCGCGAGTGCATGCGAACTCACCTCAAGTGCGACGGCGACACACCCAGATTCGAGATATCGCGCAAGATGTCGCTGTAGCTGTGGCGCCTCCGGCGTCGTGCGTGCACCATCGAGAGTTCCGAGCACCCCCGTCTGCCATTGATTCGCATTGAGGATCGCGCGGATGAGATGGGTAGTGGTTGTCTTACCGTTCGTTCCCGTAACGCCAATGCAGCGCAGCGAACGCGAGGGATCGCCAAAGAGCGCACAGGCAGCCTCCCCCATCGCAATACGGACCTGCCCAGGTTCCACGACGAGCTGAGCTCCCTCGATCCCCTCCTCGGCGAGCGAGTGTTCACAGATGAACGCGACGGCACCGGCCTGCGCCGCCTGATGTGCAAAGTGGTGTCCATCCGCGTGGGCACCAACGATGCAGCAAAAAAGCGACCCAGAACGTACCTCACGGTGATCAAAGACCACATCGGTGATGACGGTGCCAGGACTGCCATGAAGCACCGCTAAGGGCGCAACCCGATCGACGATCGCCTCAAGGGATATCGATCTTCCATGGTCTCCGATTACGTGCGTACTCATCCCTTAGCCACCGCGCACTGCACCGCAGAGGTGCTCGAACGTACTGGCGGTGCGATATCAAAGTGTCGCAACGCATATCCCATGATCTGAGCGAAGACGGGAGCCGACACCGAACCACCATAGATGGGTGTCGGGTGGTTGAATACGACGACCGCCGATAGCTTTGGAGCCTCTGCGGGAACAAAGCCCACGAACGTTGCGTTCCAATCGCCAGGCACATAGCCAAGGCCTGATGAATCGGGAACCTGTGCCGTGCCCGTCTTTCCCGCGACGGTGTAGCCCGGTACACACGCCTGTACCGCGGTGCCATCTTGGACTACGCCCTCGAGCATCGGCACCATTGCGCTCGCTGAAGAGGCGTCCACGACCTGGTGTGAGGGTGATTTTGCGAGGGGCACCTCCGTACCATTTGCGTCAACGGTCGCAGTGACGAGGTTGGGTTGTACCTCGACACCACCATTTGCAACTGCGGTATAGGCATCGAGCACCTGCTGTGGCGTCACCGCCTCGCCGGTTCCGATCGCGACCGAAGGGGCGGTCGCTCCCAACCAGGTTGCGGAGGGACTCACGAGGCCGGCCGACTCGCCTGGCCAGTTGAGCCCGGTGTAATTGCCAAATCCATAGGCGGAGAGCGCTTCGCCAAGCCGCCTCTGACCGAGTAACCGCTCGATCTCGATGGTGCCGATATTGGACGACTGCGCAAGAATCTGACGCACCTGGAGTGACTCCGTGGGATGCACCTCGGCATCTTGAAAGGTATACCCGCCAATATTGAGCGAGTAAGGCACCGTGAAGGTCGTCGAGGGCGAGATGAGGTGGTAATGCATCGCATAGGAGATGGTGGCGAGCTTCATGACCGATCCTGCCTGATAGACCGCGGTCAGCGAGAGATTTGATGGCGCGGGGCCAATCGGTCCACTGGATGCACAGAGGCCGTTGCGGAGACGACAGAGATCGACCATCGCGAGGATGGCACCGGTCTGGACCTCCTCCACCACGGCAATTCCACTTGCGGCATGTGAGCTTTGCATCTCGGCGGTGACATCTTTTGTGACCTCTACCTGCAGCGGCTCATCGAGCGAGAGCACGAGCGAGACGCCGGGGACCGCCTTCGTGATGATCTGTGGCTGGCCCGGTAGTTGCACACCACCTGGAGCAACGGGAATTATCTCCTTCCCCGTCTTGCCGGCGAGTTGTGCGTCATAGGCATACTCCAGACCGGCGTAGCCCTGGCCAGCAGCGTTCACGCCACCGAGAAGGGGCTGGAAGACCGAGGCGCCGGGCGAGACACGAAGCGTGTCAATCTGTGTCGTAATGCCACCGATGCCGAGGTTGAGTATCGCGGTATTTATGGTTGCGCTCACCTGTCGGGCAAGGATGACATAGCCACTCTGACGGGTTAGCTCTGCGGTAAGGCTTCCTATGGCAACGTGCAATATCGTCGACAACTCAGCGGCGGTGGCACCCGCCGAGGTAATGAGAAAGTCATCCGCGACGATGTCATAGCGGGGAACCGAGACGGCAAGAAGGTCTCCGTTCCGGTCATAGATCGCGCCACGCACGCTCTGAAGGGAGACCGTCTGATCGAGTTCACCTTTGGCCTGAGCCGCATACTTCGCACCGTCGAGCAGCTGCACCCTTGCGAGTGCGAGTGCGAGCAGGGCCATGACTATGACAAAACTGAGTGCCACCGTTCGATAGCGCCGATGCAGCCTTTGCGCGCGTGGTCGTCGCGTCGTGCGGCGAGGATCAATGTTTGACACCCAGTGGCTCCTTGCCGGAACTACCGACCGTCGGTCCGGTCGCGGCGGGCGTCAGATAGACAACGCTCCGTGGGGTCACCATGCCAAGGCGACGTTCGGCAAGCTGCAGGATGCGTGCGGGAGCCTCAAGCTGCGCGCGGGTGAGCAGGAGATCTGCGTTGTGTTGCGTCGCCGAATTCAGCTGTTGTTGAAGGTTGTCGAGTTCAATCTGCTGAGTTGCAAGGCGATTCTGACCGAAGCCAATAATAAAGATGCCACCTATGAAGATGACCCCCGAGAGCAACAGCATCGCTCGGGCGCGGCGAAAGTCAAGTGCCGCGCGCAGCTCTCGCTTTGTGAGCGCACGGGGGCCACGTGGTGTTCCTTTGGGTGAGGGTGCGCCCTTTCGCTCTGGAGCGGCAGCTCCAAGGACACGTTGCTCGACAACGGTCATCGTGCGCCAACGACACGCGACGTGGAGTCGAGGCGCTCCGCGACTCGAAGACGCACACTCTCGGCACGTGGATTTGCTGCGATCTCATTCGAGGTTGCCTTCCGAGCGCCGCGATTGAGAAGGCGCACCGTTGGTACGGCACCACAGACACAGGGCAGCGAGGGCGGGCACTCGCAACCACCGGTCGCATGAAAGCGAAGCCGGTCCTTCGCAATCTTGTCCTCGCCCGAGTGGTACGCGAGCACAATTATGCGACCTCCGGGAGCAAGCAATTCAATCCCCGAGTCGAGCGCCGGACCGAGTACATCGAGCTCCTCATTCACGGCGACTCGGAGTGCCTGGAAGACACGCTTCGCGGGGTGGCCCCTGCGCCGAGCAGGAATTGGAATTACCCCAGCCACGAGATCGGCGACCTCCGTTGTGGTGTGAAAGGGACGCTGTGCCACCATCGCACGCGCGATCCGGCGAGAAAACTTCGTCTCGCCATGCAGATAGAAGAGGTCGCTCAACTTCTCCTCGGTCGCTGCATCGATGAACGCTGCGGCAGTCAGTCCCCTCGTCGTGTCCATCCGCATATCGAGGGGCCCCTCGTTTTGATAAGAGAAGCCACGTGAGGTGGTATCGAGCTGAGGCGAACTCACTCCAAGATCGAAGAGCACCGCTGCCGCATCTCCAGCGCCGATCCCGAGGCCGAGTGCCACCCTGGTGATCTCATCGAATCGAGCATGTACCACGTGGGCGCGATCCCCATAGGAGGCCAATCGTTCAGTTGCCACCGCAACCGCCTCCGGATCTTGATCAAGGCCACACACGACACGCGTAGGAAATCGATCGAGAATTGCTCGGGAGTGCCCCGCCCCGCCGAGGGTGGCATCGATGATCGGCAGCGATGGCGTGCCATCGATCGCCTCGAGTACCTCCGTGAGCATCACGGGCAGATGCGTGAACTCCCGGGTCATTCGCAACCCCTCGGCAATCGGTGACAGGAGGGACATCCTGCACGCTGAGCGGAGATCGACGGAGAGGGTTGTGGACTTTTCACCCAGTTCGACGACCGAGGGGTTGCGAGTGGCTCGGGAGGAGCAACTTGGTGCCTGCTGATGCAGGGAGCATCGGCGGGCCTTTGTGTTGGTATTTCTACGAGGAGGCGCGGCATGCACGATCAATCCCCCGCAGGGATGGCGCGATCGGCGGCGTCACCAAGATCCTTTGCCGCCCAGCGATCGGGAGACCAGAGCTCGATGCGATTGATCATTCCCACAATGAGGACCTCTTGGTCGAGCCCTGCGAAGGTTCGGAGGTTTGCCGGTATCGGCATCCGACCCTGCCGGTCGACCTCGACCTCAAAGACCGCAGAGGCCCACTCGCGAACGATGTTGCGCGAGACCGCGTCACTCTCAGACTGACTTTGACGAACCTCTACCTCGTGCTCGAACTCCTCTTGTGTCCAAAGCGCGAGGCAGCCCTCCAAATGAGAGGTGAGGTACCCCGGATGGTTGAAGTGGATACGCATTTTGGCAGGCAGAATCACCCGACCCTTCAGGTCGAGCGCATGCTCGTATCTGCCAAAGAACCGCGTACCCAGCGACACCGCGGAAATTCCTCTCTCCAAGGTGGAACTGCCAGAAGGGGGTGCCTGTGCCCCATTCCTCCACTTCGCACCACTTTATGTGTATTTTCCACCATTTGCAACCACTTCACCGGAAAAGTCCTGCATAGGGAGGTAGCGAATTCATCGTGCGGCTGATGCGAGAGGGCGCAGTGCGGCGGCGCTCGTTGCGAGAGATGCAGGTAGACGCGCGATCGACGCGCGATTGATGGCCTCTTCCTCGCAGGTGGCGTGATGTGGTGCGACGAGGGGTACACAGAGGCCCAGATCGCTCACCCGGAGGTGATCGATGCGTCACCCAGAATTACTGCGAGAAGGGGACCCTTACGAGAGTGCGCGCAGCACGATCGCGTCGCCCTGCCCGCCGCCACCGCAGAGCGCCGCTGCGCCCATGCGAAGGCCCTCCGCACGAAGCGAGTTTGCCAGCGTGAGCGCGAGTCGCGCGCCAGACATCCCGATGGGATGGCCGAGTGCGATAGCCCCACCATGAATGTTGACTTGCGCATCATCGACCCCAAGGTCGCGCATCGAGGCGAGCGACACCGTTGCGAAGGCCTCATTGATCTCGAACAGATCGATCTCTCGCAATTCGAGACCACTCTTTGCGAGCGCCGCCCGTATTGCGCGCGAGGGCTGTGTCAATAGCGAGGTGTCGGGCCCGGCAACCTCGCCGTAGCTCACGATCTCTGCGATCGGCATCACCCCATGACGATCTGCAAACGCTGCTGAGCACAGCACCACTGCTGCTGCCCCGTCAGAGATCTGACTCGCGTTGCCAGCGGTGATCGTCCCATCTGATTGGAAGACAGGGCGCAGCCGTGCCAGCGACGCATCGCTGGTGTCAGCGCGAATTCCCTCGTCCTCGTTGATGACCGTGGGACCGCTGCGGCCTTCGAGTGTGACGGGGGCGATCTCGTGCGCGAAGAATCCGCTCTGGGTCGCGGCAAGGGCCCGCTGATGTGACATTAACGCCACCCGATCGAGCTCTTCACGCGTGTAGGCGCCCGCTGCATAGCGTTCGGTCTCAGCGCCCATGGGCTGATGTTCAAAGGCACAGAGAAGACCGTCCTTCATGATGACGTCGAGGACGTGCTGATCACCAAAGCGAAGTCCATGACGAGCGTTCTCGAGGAGATAGGGCGCACGACTCATCGATTCCATCCCGCCAGCGATGACAACCTCTGCCTCACCAGCTCGGATCATTAGGTCACCAAGATGGAGCGCGTTGAGTCCGGAGAGGCACATCTTGTTGATCGTGGTTGATCCGATCGAGAGTGGTAGTCCTGCGAGTGCGCCTGCCTGCCGTGCGGCATTTCCTCCTTGGCCGGCCTGAAGTACCTGCCCCATGAAGAGATAGTCCACGAGGCCAGGATCGAGATCGGCGCGCGAAAGCGCCTCAGTGATCGCAATCGCTCCGAGCTCCATTGCGCTCTTTTGCGCGAGCGATCTGGAGAGCCGACCGATCGGCGTACGTGCTCCGGCGAGAATGACCGTGTTTGACATCTTCTTTTCCCCCGATCGATCACCAAAGCGTAGTGGTGAGCTGGTCTCAGAAGTCGAGAACCGCCTCGACCGCCGCCGCAAAGTCGAGAGCCGAGCGATCAACGATGCCGGCTCCCCTTTCTAACGCCTCGGCCAGACCCGTGACCTCATCGTCCTGACTCGCGAGAAGCATCGCGTGACGCCGGGCATCGAGTTGGCGATAGGCAAGTGAAAAGAACCATGCACCCGCCCGGATACGGCGCTGCGAGAGCCCGACGACCTTCCGCTCGTTCATAATCAGCTCACCCGGCCCTCGACCAAGGAAGCAGCAGCTGCGCGACCATTCATTCGAAACGAGCGCCTCCGAGTGCATCTTCGTGCTCCCCACTCCCATCTCCGCGAACAACCTCTGCCAAAGCGCGCCAACCCAGAGGGAGCCCGCTCGGACATCATGATCAAACAGCGGGTCATCGGCAGGCAGGAAGAGGTCGAGCCAAAACACATCGTCGCGATTGACGACCACTCCTGCTCCCCCGCTTCCTCGACGAGCGAAGGGAACTCCACCTGTGGTGAGTCGCACCTGTTGATCCTCCGTCAGATGCTGAGTCGATCCGAGGATGACGGCTTCCTCGACTGGTTCCACAAGAAACGCCGTGCGACCGGACGGCTCGGGAAGCTCGGTGACTAACTGCGAAGTCAATCCGCCACGTCTCACTAACTGGAATCCATGAAATCCTTCGATGTCAACCATCAGATTCTCAAGATGCGCAGCGCGTGCCGATAGGTCGCACCCCGCATCACTGTGATGACGAGCTCGGTCACGAAAGTTGTGTGGTTAGGCGAAGCCAGCAGTGCATGTCCCCACGCACTTGTCTTGAGCGCGACCTGCGCGCGAGACCTCGCCTTAAGCCGATAGCGCGAGCTTGCTATGACGCGGTCGACAGTGATCGTGACATTTCGACCCTTGCGCATGACGTGCTCTTGCACCGGAAGTACCAGAGTCGCGTTACCACTGCAGCTCGACTGCTGACAGGAAAGTTGAAGATGTACAGACGTGGGCGAGACGCTGATGGGCATATTGGTCACCACAAGCTTTGGCACGACGACAGGCGACGTCGTCACCGGGGGCGTGCTCACGGTGTTCGACGGTGGTGCCGTCGTCGTAGTTGGCGATGTAGTGATTGTCGTAGAGGACGTTGTCGTTGTTCCCAGCGTTGTCGACGTAGTACTCGAAGAGGTCGACGTGGATGACGCCGTGGTTGTTGAGGTGGTAGTGGTTGTGCCGGCCGATGCGGGTACCTCGGTCAACGCGGTGCTGAGCCGCGTAGCCCCGCAGAGTGCGGAGACAAGTCCGCTACCGCCGATCTCGCCCGACCCTGCGTGTGGCGTGCCAAGTCCCGTGACGAGGTCATAGCCGGGAGTCGCCTGATACTGCTGCGAGTTATACGAGCCCGAGAGAAAGTCAATTGCGTTATAACCCGTGGTCACGTCAGTGAGATCACCAGCATCGCTGGGATTTGCCGCGATCGAATAGAGCGTGGGATTGATAAACCCAACCGGCGTGTTGTTGCAGGCGGGGCTCGCATTAGCGAGTGCGAGCATTGCACCCCATGTCGGCGCGGCAAGGCTCGTGCCTTTGATCGCCACCCATCCGCCGTAACTGGTGTCGTAGATCCAAAATGGCGTACCTGCATCGGCAGCGACATCAGGTACCTCGCGGCAATTTCCGGCACTGGGGTAGCTCGTACAGGAGGAGGCTCCCGAGAGAACACCGAGCGAACTCGCCGCGTTCTGCTGGTAGCTCGGCATCTGCCAGAGCGCGGAGATTCCGCCGCCAGATCCCACCGATGTGTTCTTGACCGTCAACGCGTTTGAAAGCGTTCCATTTGAGAAGGTCAGACGGGTGGGCGCGGAGACGGGCGTCGCTGTCATGGTCCAGATAGTTACGCCGCCGCCGTTGACACCCGTAGAAGAGGTAGTGGAAGGCGCTACCAGGGCGCTGGCTCCCGATGGCGCTATCAAATTTAAGTCCGACGCCACCGTTGCTGCAGTAGCACCTGCCGCAATCGAGATCGAACCATTCCACGTCGCGACAAGATGTCCCGAGCCGGCGCTCGTCGAGATCTGATAGTCCTGCTCTCCCCAGCCACTTGCCGCCGAGGTATCTGTCGGCGAGGTGAAGGTCGTACCACCGACTGCGAGAACATCCGGCTGAGATGCGGGGTCCTGTAGTTGCAGCGGTGACGCTGTCGAACAATCCGACGATCCGAAGTCACCGGAGGCGGCGACGACGGTCTTACCTAATACGATCGCCTCCTCGAAGAGCGTTGACTCTGAGACCATTAGAGGGCTGCCCATGGAGGACTCACACAGGCCCCACGAGGTGGAGATCACACTGACCGCCGAATTGGAGATCGCTGCGTTGTACATGTCCTCGATGTTTTTATCGCTCCAGTTATAGGAGTCATAGGTGATGACGTGCGCCGCCGGTGCAAGGCCGAGCACCGCCTCTACATCGAGGTCCGCTTCCAGCTCACCGCCCGGGGAGTTCGTTCCAGGGCCCGGCAGCGTCGCGTTGCAACCGCCAGGTGCGACGCCATCGACGGAACATTGACTCACGTCGCCGGTCACCACCCCGGAGTAGCACGCGGCAAATGCGGCAACGTCGACAGGGTTGTAGGTCGCGAACTCAATCAACGCGACGGTCTCGCCGGCACCAAGGTCGCCGACACTGTTGCCATAGAGACTGTTGAGACCGTATGAATTTGCGAGCGTATTGACCGACAGCGCCTGTGAGTTGCTAAGCGGTCCGGGGCCACTGGGTGATCCGCAATTTCCCGTCGGGCTTGGACCTGTTGCGTTTGGAGTTACCGGTACCCGTAGGTCAGCGGGATGCTCCAATGGAAGACCATCAAAACCCACTACTGAGTTCACCATTCGAGCGAGCGATGCAGGCAGGATGACGGGAGTGGAGTTGGCATAACCGGTGGTCGAAACGGTCATGGGAAGGTTGCGTACGAGTGGAGGTGAGGTCGCGTTCGCCATTCGGACTCGAACCAACTTCGTCGAAAAAAACCGCTCGATCGCCTGTACCGATCCATGTGCAGAGACGAGAAGATGACTTCTACTAAATGAGCTCACGGTGATCCCGGCACGTTGAAGAATTCCCTGAACCGTGCGCATCACCGATGGCGTGGCTCCGAAGCGCACCGCAAACTGCGTCTGATTGAGATACGCACGTCGCGGCGAAGCTGAGGTTCGCATCGCCGACGCTGCAAGCTGTGTGAGCTGGCTGGCATGTTGTGGAACAAGTGTGAGATCGATTGATAGGTCACTGAGACGAGAGAGTGTGCCGAGCACCTGTGCACCATTTGGAAGAGGGGTGGCGCCAGTGAGCACTCGTGGAACCGCTAACAACTGTGCCGAAACTGTCCGCTGTCCGGGAGCAACGGCAAAGATGAGGCCCGCGACCACCAGGGTTGCCATGACACCGGGCACGATCACCGTTCGACCAGTGGCTGTCGAGCCCCGCCGCTCTCTGCGCAAGTTCACGGAGAGAGTCTAAGAAGGTTCAGCTCCACAGAGTGCGCAGCGCTGTGGACTCCCCAATTTCGCTAGACGGCAGCGAGTAGCGCCGGAGCGACGTAGGGCTGCCACTCCTCACGCACCTCACCACTGGCAGCAAGGAGCCAGACACCCGATCTAGGAATCCGTGGCGGTCGGCGAAG
>CAIMWD010000068.1 GCA_903845085.1 uncultured Acidimicrobiaceae bacterium | reverse complement strand
GCGGCTGAAAGCCGAGCATCCCTGAAAGCCAGCCATTCTGAAAGATCAATCGGGCGATCCCGAAAGCCCCCGCGACCGAGAGTGCGGTGACCGCAACCCCCGCAGCAGCGATTAGCGGCGCGCCCAATGCGACGAGCAAGAAGAGAAAGCCGAGGGCCGCGAGGACGCCGAAGACGAGCGGCGTGTGCGAGGTGAGCGAGCGCTGGAGGTCGTAATTCTCCGCGGCCGCGCCACCGACCAAACTGCCGGTCGGCAGCGTCCGCCGAAGTCGCCCGATCGTGGCCCCCGTCGCGGTGCTCGACGGTCCGGTCGTCGGCATGACCTGGTCAAGTGTCCACCCAGCGCGCGACGCGCTCTCAAAGCTGGCGGCGACGCCCACAGTGTGTTTGAGCGCTATGAGCGCGGCCGAGTTCTTCGATGCAGGTACGAGAACTTGCAGCGTGCCGGGTGCCCCGGTGCCAAATGCCGCCGCCACCTGGTTGTAACCGATCCGAGCGTTTGCGCTCGCGGGCACGATGGTGATCGACGGCATGTTGGTCCGAAGGCCGAGGATCGGTGCGGCAGCAAGGAGCAGAACGACGAGCCCAGCGAACCCGGCACGAATCGGGTGACGCCACAAGAGACGCCCCCAAGCATGTAGACGCGCATCGAGGCCGACGCCGTTCGTCGACCGCAATCGCTGCGGTCGTTTCACGACGCCGGCGCTTATCCTCGTCCCAAGACGACCGAGCACCGCCGGAAGCAACGTGAGGGTCGCCGCGAGGACGGCGATCACCGACAACATGATGCCGAGGGCCATCGAACGAAAGGCAGGGCTCGGCACGAGGAGTATCGACGCCAGCGAGGCGAGGACGGTGAGTCCGCTGAAGGCAACGGCCTTTCCGGCAGTGTCGAGGGTCTCTGCCACCGACGCAACGACGACATCGTTGTCCCCTCTCGTCGCTCCCCGTCGCTCGAGCGCCGCCCGGAACCGAACGACGATGAAGAGCGCGTAGTCGATACCGAGCGCCAACGCGAACATGAGGGCGAAGTTCAGTGCCCAGATCGAGACCGGCGCGATGTGGGTAGCAAGCACCAGTGCTCCGGCCGCGACCAGCAGTCCGACCATGGTGAGCAGGAGTGGCAGGCCCGCCGCGACAAGGCCGCCGAAGGCGATGACGAGGATGACGATCGTTACCGGCCAGGAAAGCAGTTCCGACCGGAGCATCGCCGATCGGTTCGCCGAGTTGAAGTCCGCCCAGAGCGCGCTATCGCCGGTGAGCGTCACGGTGAGACCTGGTCGCGAGAGCTTCTGCAGCGGTCCTGCGAGCAACTGCGCAGCATTGACCATCGCGTTCGAATCCGCGGCCGCACCAGCCGTCACGATGCCAGTCCTTCCGTCCCGCGACAGCGACACTCCGGGTGCAGGCGGCACGACGATCGAGACACGTGGGTCGGTGCGGAGAAGATGTTCCACGCTCGTCAGCACCACCTTCGCGACCGGATCGTTCGCCAACGCGCTGCGTCGATCGACCACAACGACCTGGAGTGCGGTCGCCCCGAGCCCGGAGAAGTCCCGTTGGATTACCGCTCGGGCCGCGACTGACTGGCTCGTCGAGTCCTGCCAACCGGCTCCGGCAAGCGCGCTCTCGACACGAGGTGCAAACGCGCCGAAGAACACGAGCACAACGAACCAAGACAACAGAACGATGCGCAGATGGGTCGCAGTCCAGGAGCCGAGACGGGCAAGGGGCGATGGCAAGACGGACTCCTTCGGTCGGATGGCAAGGCCTCAGCTACTTTGTGAGATATACCCATTGGGGTATCTTCACGGTAGCAGGATATACGGTGGGGGGTATAAGCCCGGCACGGTTCTCCGGCATCCTCCGTGTACCCTGGGGGGTACCTAGTCCAGGGAGGACCTCGTGCAGTTGCCTGAAGAGACAGTGGAGGATCTACGGCTCCGACTTCGGCGAGCCGCCGGTCAGGTGCAGGCTGTCGAGTCGATGTTGGCCGACGGGCGAGAATGCCGGGAGATCGTCACTCAGCTGAGCGCTGCGACAAAGGCACTCGACCAGGTCGGATTCCGCCTCATCGCCGGCGGGCTCGTCTACTGCCTTGAGCATCCCCAAGAAGCCGAGGCATCGGGTTACCCGATCGATGAGGTGCAGCGCCTGTTCACGAAATTGGCCTAGAGATTTGAGACTCGTCGAGGTCGCGCCGGCCGCTCAGTCCGTGTGGCTCTTCGCTCCGATGTTCGTCCAGCCGGTCTGCGGTCGAAACGCCCGCTCGTAGTTCAGACCCGTGCGCAGCTTCGTTGATGCCTTCCTCGACCGCTCGACGCACCCTCTGCAGAGATACCATAGGGGGTATGTGCAGAGCCACCATATGTCGAAAGTGCAACCGTCCCACGTGGAAGGGCTGCGGCCTTCACGTCGAGCAAGTACTCGGTGATGTCCCACCCGAGGATCGCTGCCAGTGCCGAGACAACCAAGCGGCGAAGAAGCGCCGAGGAATCTTCTCGCGTCGAGGATGACCCGAGGAGAATGCCGGGTGGTCTCCCGCGATCGAGTCCATCACCCAGTCTTTGCCCGGCTCTACGCGCACATCGCCCCGTCGGCCGACGTCGCCGGAGCAGCCGATCACCGCGACGAACTGTTGTCGGGACTTCGGGGACGGGTCGTCGAGATCGGTGCCGGGTCAGGGAGCAATTTCTCGCACTACCCACCCGAGGTGTGTGAGGTGATCGCCTTCGAACCCGAGCCCTACCTCCGGCGGCGCGCCGCTGTCGCAAGGGCGACTGTTCCGGTCGAAGTCGTGGCGGCAAGCGCGTCAGCGCTTCCCATCGCCGACGGCGCTGGCGCTCATCGCCACTGGGGTGGCTGCAACGCAACTGCTCCCCGACCTCCATGTGACTGGAGGTCGCCGAATTCTTGGCCTACCGATGATTGCACTCGGTGCCCTTGTCGCCTTCGAAAGCTTTCGACATTGGAAAGCGAACCAGCGGGCGATGCGAAGGGGTCTGCCACTACCGCTCTCTCCGATGCCGCTCGTGTTATCGATCGGTATTGGGATAGTTGCAATCGTCGCAGTGGTCCTCGCACTACTTGGTCCGAAGTGATTTATCGAGCATGACCGACGGCGACAGCGTTCTTGACACGACAAGTGCTCGTGATCCCGGTCTCGCTCGGGAGAGAACCGAACTTGCTTGGCACCGATCGGGTCTCGGCGTGTTGGTCGTCGTCACGATCATGTTGCGTCGACTGTGGCCCTTGAACAGTCGAAATTCAGCGCTCGCGCTGGGACTCATCGCTGTCGGTGCTTCCGCTTGGATCGCTGGAATGCTTCTCACCAAACACGCCCGAAGTAGCACATTGACCAACAGCGCTATGGCGGAGTCGCACTGCCGAATGATGACTATCGGTACGTTTCTTCTGGCTGCGGCTGGATTTCTTGTCGGTGTTCTCTTACCTGGGTAATTCCTCAGGATTCGACCACGAACAACCACCCGTCTTTGGGTGCTGCTCGAGGATGGTCCTTTATTTCAAGCGCTAGCGAGATGAACCCACGCTGTTCACTCCAGTCGGGCGCCGAATCGGATTAGCGCAAAGCATCGAAATCGCTTCAAGGCTCCTGGTTGGGGCCCCACCTACTCTCGTCGCTCCTCCGCAAGTGGATCAGCCGCCGCACGCTGGCGAGCACGAGCCGATCTAACGGACACAACCTCGAAGCCGGTTTTCGCTCAATTTCGCTACGCTGACTGACACCCCATAGGGGTATATGGGATCGGAGGTTTGCGGTGGTCGGCTACTCGGAGGACAAGGCGGCGCTCCAGACTCGTCTCCGACGCATCGAAGGACAGGTCCGTGGACTCGGACGCATGGTCGACGAAGACGCCTACTGCATCGACGTGCTCACGCAAATCTCCGCTGCGACCCGAGCACTCCAAGGCGTCGCCCTCGCATTGTTGGAAGACCATCTCGCTCACTGCATCCACGATGCGATGGTCGCTGGCGGCGAGGAGGCTGACGCGAAAGTCCGGGAGGCGAACGAGGCAATTCGGCGACTGGTCAGGTCTTAATGTCACATCTCCTCGCCCTCACGACTTGGGGGTTCTTTGTCGACATCGGGAGAAGTCTGAAAGAAAGCTTCTTCATGTTCTACGAGACCCTCTGGGCGCTCGTCCTCGGTTTCGGACTCTCCGGGGCGGTGCAGGCCTTCGTCTCGCGAGAGGCGATGCAACGCCGTCTCGGGAACCATCGGCCTGCCACGGTCGTGCGTGCCTCCGCCTACGGGATGATCTCTTCGTCGTGCTCCTACGCCGCGTCGGCGATGGCGAAGTCGCTCTTCCAAAAGGGCGCTGACTTCGTCGCCTCGATGGTCTTCATGTTCGCTTCGACGAACCTCGTCGTGGAGCTCGGGATCGTCCTCGCGGTGTTGATCGGCTGGCAGTTCGTCGCCGCGGAGTTCGTCGGCGGGACGATCATGATCGCCCTTCTTGCGATAGCAGGCGGGCTGTTCCTCCGGGGTCAAGCACTCGACGAGGCGCGGCGACGCGTCGAGACGACCAACGCCGGACATCACCACGTCGAGGCAAGCGGCGACCGTCGTCCCGTGACCGAACGAATCCGATCACTCGCGGGTTGGTCCGATGCCGCGAGCTACACGATGGCCGACCTCACGATGCTGGGTCGCGAGATGGCGATCGGCTACACCGTCGCCGGGTTTCTCGCGGTACTCATCCCCCTCCACGTGTGGAACGACGTCTTCATTCGCGGCCACGGTTTCGGGACGACGCTCGAGAACGTCGTCGTTGGGCCGTTCATCGCGATCATCAGCTACGTCTGCTCGATCGGCAACGTCCCGCTCGCCGCGGCGCTTTGGCGAGGCGGGATCAGCTTCGGCGGCGTGGTGAGCTTCATCTTCGCGGACCTCATCGCGATGCCGCTGCTCCTCATCTATCGAAAGCTCTACGGGACGCGGATGGCACTGCGGATGCTCGCCGTCTTCTGGACGGTGATGTCCATTGCCGGACTTATCACCGAGGGAATCTTCCGGGCCTCCGGCATCGTCCCGACGACTCGGCCGACGACGATCGCCGCCGAGCACTTCGCCTGGAACTACACCGCCTTCCTCAATCTCGTCTTCCTCGCCGCGTTCGGCGCGATCTGGCTGCTGGCCCGAAACCGCACGAGCCTGGGCGGCGGGAGTGGGTACGCGATCGACCCGGTGTGTGGCATGCAGGTCGAGACCGCGCACGCGCCGGCCTCGGTCAATCACGAAAGCGACACCATCTATTTCTGCTCCGACCACTGCAGAGAACGCTTCGAGGCGAGTCCGAGCCGTTATCTCCGCGCCGTGCAGGTCCCACAGCGCCGAAACGACGAGGGGATACCACTCGATCTCGGCACCACACCAACGACCCACGTCCATCAACGAAACGAGGAGGATTCCGTGCCAGCAGCGATCGACCCTGTCTGCAAGATGGTCGTGGACCCCGCGACCGCCGCAGCGATTCGCACCTACAACGGCATCAACTACTTCTTCTGCAACATCGGATGTGCGGAGACCTTCGATGCCGACCCGGCGCGGTATGCGAGCGCCGCTGAAGGCGGACACGCCTGAGGGCGCGGTTCCTCGGCATCAACCTGACCTGATCGGGGCCAATGAGGCCCGAGCTTCAGCCATTTGCTCCAATCAAGGACGAAAGGCCCTACTCCCTGGCGGTTGATGAGGGGATGCACATGGGGACCTTCAACTGACGAGCTTCCGGTTTGAGTGCAACGTTGACCGCGACTGGATCGCATGCTCGGTCGTTCGGGGGACTTGGTAAGTGAGCTAGGCGGCGGCACTGTGGCCACCGACTCGTCGGGATGAAACGCGTGCCCAGGCAGTGAATTGCCCATATTCAGGCGGTACTCGCTGGCTCCTCCGCGCGCGGTGGCTCGATCCATCGACCCTGTTCCACGGAGACAGCGTCGTCACTTACGACATGCCGCCGGGAATGTTCGCTTCCGATCGGTCACATAAGGTCAGATAAGGTCACGGCGAAAAAGTTATCTCAACATCCTGGCGATATCGCAAGCCGTTGACCTGGGCGTTTCTAGTGGAGGTGAGCGGACTCGAACCGCCGACTTCCACGTTGCGAACGTGGCGCTCTACCAGCTGAGCTACACCCCCAGCGGCGCGCCGATCCAAAAGAAGGGCCCCCGGTGGTCGCTTAAGATTAGTCGGTTCGACAGACCACCTGAGACCGACAGCACGAGGCCAAAGGTGGCGAGCACACCTACCTTGCTTCAGTGACCGCCACGACCGTCGCCGCCTGGCCAGCCCAGTCGCTGTGCGCAGGTGCACCACCAAGCGGTGTCGGGAAGACCGTTCGCGGTAGCTCGATCACCTTTTCCCTACGCTCCGCGGCATTAATTGCCACCCTCGAGTGGTGCGCCAAAGCAAGAAGATAAAGCGCGAGAGAGAGCATGACGAGACCAGTCATGGCCCAGATCAGATGAAGGGCAGCGCCTAGTAGAAGAGTGATAACGATCGCAAGAAGATGCGTCGCCACGACGCGTCGACGGCGCATGACCGCGCGACGGTGTTCGCGGCGTGCCTTTGCGAGCTGCTGCGGATCGAGCGCTGGAGTCCGAGACCCTGAGGAGCGGCCAGCGCGAGCATCTAGCAAGATGGCGTCCTCGTGGTGGCCCACGATCCGCTGCAGGAGGCGCACCTCAGTGCGAAAGCGACTCATCGAGAGGAAGAGGTCTGTTCTTACGAGTCGGTGAGTGATTGCTGGAGTTAAAACCACCAACCAGATCATCACCAACAGGAGCACGATCACGCCCGATCAGTCCCTCTCCACTCGTTCAACTCATGACCTGCGTGACACCGTACCGCCTTATCCCAGCTCAGTGGTGTCATTTCTGTGACATCAGCGTAGATATCTTGAATATCAGATCTCCTCAGTCGAGCCAGGAGGGGTTTTCGAGGTCAATTCGCCGATCGCCATCGAGCGATCGACCGCTTTGCACATGTCATAGACGGTGAGCGCGGCAACCGCGCAGGCCGTAAGTGCTGCCATCGTGCCATCCACCCCGTCGCGTGGCTGCACGCGGGCAGTGACAAGCAACGTGCTGTCCGCAAGTTCGAAGTCGATCTCGACAGCACCGAGCAGCGCCTCCTCCACGAGGGGAAGAAGTTCACCGGTGCGCTTTGCCGCCAAGATCCCGGCGATTCGGGCGACGCCAAGCACATCCCCTTTAGAGAGCGACCGATCTTCGATAAGGCGCGCGGTCGCTGATGCCATGGTGACAACACAGCCCGCGGTCGCAGCGGTCTCCTCCGATGGCATCACGTGAGCGAGTGTAGGCGATCACTGCAATTGTGCTCCGCGGCGGATCGTCACCTATCTCGCGCGTGTCAGCTCTGTGAGTGGCGTGGCTACAATTGGCACTCACTGACAACGAGTGCCAATACGGAGTGCAAGATGCCCACCTATGAATACGCCTGTAAATCCTGTGGCGAACATATTGAGGTCGTGCAGTCATTCACCGACGATCCACTGACCGAATGCCCCCGCTGTCACGGTGAACTCCGCAAGGTCTTCGGAAACGTTGGCATCGCCTTTAAGGGCAGTGGCTTCTATAAGAACGATTCGCGTGCGAAGACGAGTTCCGCAAAACCAGCGGGAACTCCCGCCGGTGAGAGCACAACTTCGTCGACGCCACCGACTCCCAGCGAGAGCACGGCACCAAAAGAGAGTGCGACGCCTGCCACACCGGCTGCTCCCGCTCCAACTACCCCTTAGGCACCACTCATCGAGATCTCGCCGATCGCGAGACTCACACCGGCGGCGCTGCTCGGCAACCACTCCAAATCGTTGCCAACCGCGAGCACGTTCTGCAGCATCTTTTGGATGGTGGAGGCGATAGTAATCTCGCGTACGGGTTCGGCGAGTCGGCCTCCGCGGATCATTACGCCCTCCGCACCGACGGAGAAGTCACCACTTACCCGGTTCACGCCAGAGTGCACTCCCGAGATTCCCTGTACCAAGAGGCCATTCTCGATCGAGGCGATCATCCCCGGCTGATCGAGCTCACCTGGAACGAGGCAGAGGGCGCGCGCGCCAACGCCCGGCATCGACTTAAAGCCACCGCGCACCGCCGAGCCAGTCGAGACAGTGTTAGCGGTACGTGCAGAGTAGGTGTCGTAGAGATACTTCGCGAGCTGGCCATCTTCGATCAAGACATTGCGACGACAGGCGAGACCCTCATCGTCGATCGCCGAGGCGCCAAAGGCGCGTATGTCGGTCGGATCATCGACCAAGGTCAGCATGCTCGCAGCCACCTCCTCGCCGATGCGGTCGGCAAAGAGCGACCGGCCACGGGCCACCTCCTCTCCCGAGAGAGTGCCGGCGATGATGGAGATGAGCGTTGCGGTTACTCGAGGATCAAAGATCACCGCGAGCTTTGCGCTTGGCGGCTTCGTCGCACCGAGGAGGCGAGTGGCTCGCTCGATCGCGTCTTTGGCAGCACGTTCGACGATGATCTCGTCGGGACCACGCCCGACGGAGTAGCCGCCACCGGTTTGGGTGTCGTCGCCCTCGCCCGCCACAACGTCTGCGGAGACATAACAGGTCGTCTCGCGCGAGGTTGTTGCGATACCGAGCGAGTTTGCGATCGCGCTCTCACCGCAGGCATCGCCATAATCGGTGCTGACGACCTGCCGGATCCGTGGGTCGCCGCTGCGCACCAGACGCTCGAGCTCAAGGGCACAGGCGATCTTCTTCTCATTGGGATAATCGAGCAGCGCCTCGTTCCACAGCTCAATCGTCTCTGGTGCGACGCCATCGGGAGCAGCGACACCCGCGTGCTCATCGATAGAGGAGAAGCGAGCGTTGTCGCGCGCCTCTGCCAGCGCCTCACGCGCGTGTGACTCATCGAGATCACCGACGTAGGCAAATCCCTGACGTTGACCGGAGATGACGCGAATGCCAACACCCGCTGCCTCGGCCGAGCTCAGCGATTCGACCGCTCCCTCAAAGGCGCGGACCTCCGTCTCACGGTGCCAGGACACATAGGCCTCGATCTGCTCACCTGGTCGCGCCTGCGCGGCGATCCGCTGTGCGATCTCCAAAAGCTCAGGCACCCGCGGTACCTCCCACCGTTACGCCAGAGATCCTCATCGTGGGCTGTCCACAGCCGACTGGCACGCTCTGTCCATCTTTGCCACAGGTCCCGGGGCACATATCAAAGTCATCTCCCACGGCATCGATCTTGCCAAGTACATCGGGTCCATTGCCGATCAGGTTCGCATCTCGGATTGGCTCGGTGATCTCCCCATTCTCGATCAAGTAGGCCTCGGTCATACCGAAGACAAAGTCACCGGTCGCGGTGTTCACCTGACCTCCGCCCAGGTGAGCGACATAGACACCGCTCTCGGTCTGCGCGATGATCTCCTCAGGATCGTCGGCACCGGGAAGCAGATAGGTATTGGTCATCCGCACCATGGGAAGGTGCTGGTAGCTCTGACGACGTCCATTCCCCGACGATGGACGACCCTCCTTACGGGCACGCAGCAGGTCCCACATGTAGTCCGTAAGAATGCCATCTTTGATAAGCACGTTTCGTTGCGTTGGATAGCCCTCATCATCGATCGATGAGGTGCCCCACTCATCGGTGACGGTACCGTCATCGACCAAGGTGACGAGCGGGCTCGCAACGAGTTCGCCGACGCGATGCGCGTAGACAGAGGCGTCCTTGACGATGTGATCCGCCTCGAGGCCGTGGCCACAGGCCTCATGAAAGAGGATCCCACCAGAACCACTCTTCAAAACGATCGGCACTATTCCAGAGGGCGCGGGGCGAGCAGAGAGTTTGGTGATCGCACGGTTCGCCGCCTTCGCCGCAATCTCGTCGATACCCATCCGATCGAAGAGCTCATAGCCGATCGTGTGGGCCACGCTCTCGTAACCGGTCTGCATCCCCGTGTCACCGTTAGCGACGCACATCACAAAGATCCGTGTGCGTACCTGATCATCCTCTGCGTAAACACCATCGGAGTTCGCGACAATAAAATGACGGCGGCTATCGCCATAGCCCGCGGAGACCTGCACGATCGCGCTACCGCTCCCACGCGCGATCTCGTCAGCACGTTCAAGGAGCGCGACCTTGGTCGCCTTCGTCACGCTTTCGGGATAGATCTCAATCGCCGAGGTCGGGGCGCTGTCTCGTCGCTCCAAGGCAACAGTCTGCACCCCACCGCCTCCACCCTTGGCAACCGCAGCGGCGGCACGGGCCGCAGCAGCGAGTCCTGCGAGAGAGATGTCAGCGGTGTGTGCGAACCCAGTGGTATCACCGACGACGACGCGGATGCCCGCGCCACGGTCACGACCGGTGGTGATCTCCTCCACCCGTCCATCGTCGAGGGAGATCCCGGTCGAACGACGGTCTTCAATAAATACCTCGGCAAAATCTCCACCACCAGCGAGCGCCAGGCTGAGCGTCTGCTCGATGTCATCCTGATCGACCGACAGCGTCATTGTCTCGCTCACGCGTTACGCCCTCTTTCTCGCATCCACCGGCTACTCAAACCCATCACTGGTGCGATGAGCGGCCTCCGTATCGTATCGGTGCACCGGCAACATCCGACGCGGAGCACCTGCCGTGTGCGCAGCACCACGTTGCCGATCGGGTGTCATCTTCTCCTGAGAATCTCCCGGGGAGATGCCGCACCATCCCTCACTTTTCCTCGCTTGCTCGGTATCATCAAGCCGAACGGAGCCCTCGTCTCATGGGACACAAAGAGGGCCACTTGTATTCGAGCTCCTCTCTTTTGGGGGGAGGAAACGGGGCCGAGATGGACCAGGAGATGACAACGAACGTCGGGCCGCTCTTTGACGCCTCGCGACGAGGCTACGACCCCGACCAGGTCGATGAGTACCTTGCCGACCAGCAGCGCATCCTCCGAGATGCAGCTCGCCGGGCCAACGATGCGGAACAGCGCCTTGGTGCCGCGGTGCAAAAGCTCCGGGCGATGAACCTGCGGATCGCCGAGCTGGAGGCGGCGGCTATCGAGCGCCCGGTGGCACCCACACCTCAGATGGTTCCCATCGATATCCTTGGTGACCGTGTCCAGCGGATCCTTCAGGAGGCCTGGGATGGTGCCTTTGCACTTCGCCAAAGCGTGGAGAACGAGGTCGCATCGCTGCGCGAGCAGGCGGTCGTTGAGGCACAGTCGATCGTCGAAGAGGCACGTGCAAAGGCGCGATCGATCGAGGACCAGATGCGCAAGCGCCGCACCGCCTATATGGCACGTGTAGAGACCGATAAGGAGCGCGCAGTCGCGCAGATGACATTCCTCTCCGACCAGCGCAAGGCGGCGATCGCCGAGCTGTTGAACATCAAGGAGAACATCGAGGCGGCGATCGTCGATGTGCCAACTCAGACCGCGGCAAATCTCACCATCGTGAACGCACCGATCCAGAGCATCGCGGATATCCATGAGGAGGAGCGCCCCACCAAGCTCACTCCCGCAGAGGAGGCGATGCTGGATCAGCACATGGCCAGCCATCCCAGCCGAGACCAGAGGATCCTGCAATTTGGCGAGGTCGACCTTCCGCCGACACTTCCTGTGCAGATGATTCCCGCGATGCCACCGCGTCGACCTGCCGATACCTCCAGTCTGGTGCGTCGTCACCGCGAGTCGGCCGAATCACGCGGCACAACCGATCAGAGCGAGTCGGCTCAAATCTTTGACTTTGAGGCCGACCAAGACTTCTAGCAACTTTGCGCAAATCAGCGCGCGGACTCGCGTGCTCCGTCCATTTTTCACCTGCGCGACAGAACCGGCCACCTAGGCTCGACGATCGATGAACCGTCGTGCATGGGTCCTCTTTGCCATCATGGGCGTGATCTGGGGGCTCCCCTACATCTTCATCAAGATCGCGCTGCGCGAGCTCACTCCAGAGACGATCATCCTCTTTCGCTGTGCGCTCGGCGGGATCGTGCTGCTTCCCTTTGCGATCCGCGAGGGGCGATTTGACCTGATGCGCAAACACTGGCGTGGGCTGCTCCTCTACTCCGTCATCGAGATGGTGATCCCTTGGTACCTGCTGGCTCGCGCCGAACAGCACATGCCGAGCTCCTTCGCCGGACTGCTCATCTCCGTTGCGCCCATCGCAGGGCTCATTCTCGCGCTCGCCTTCCGCTCAGAGGCACACGTGCATGGTCTCCGACTCATCGGCCTGGTCGTCGGATTCGTCGGTGTCGCGATTGTCGTAGGAATTAACGCGGGATCGACAAACGCGCTCGCAATCACCGAGGTCGTCATCACCGCCTGTGGCTATGCGCTTGGCCCAGTGCTGCTCAACCACTATCTCTCCGAACTCCCGCCGGTCACTATGGTCTCGTACTCCATGCTCTTCGCCATGGTCTTCTACCTTCCCTTTGGCCTCACCCATCTCCCCCACCACCTCAACGCGGAGGTTGCCGGTTGCGTCGCGGGACTTGGATTGCTCTGTTCGTTGACGGGGTTCATCCTCTTCTATCTCCTCATCCTTGATGTGGGTCCCTCGCGCGCCACCGTGGTCACCTACGTGAATCCGATCATCGCGGTGCTCGCTGGCGTGATCTTTCTCCACGAACACCTTGGCAGCGCCGTCGCCTATGGTCTCCCGCTCGTCATTATCGGCTCCGTGTTGGCGACATGGGGCGCTACTCAACAGAGCGATGCTCGCAGCGCTGCCAAGGGCAGCGCGGGAATCGAAGAACGTTGACCCACAACCGCATCAGGTCGAGAAAGTAGGGTCGACACGTGGCAAAGATCTTTGTAGACACAACGCCGCTGCGGCGCTATCCCCAATTTCGACGACTCTGGATCGGCTACACGATCTCCCAGTTGGGAAGTCAGCTCACCGTCGTTGCTATCGCCTATCAGATCTACCGACTCACGAACTCCTCGCTCGATGTCGGCTTGATCAGTCTCTTCCAGCTCGGTCCCGCGATCATCGGGCCAATCTTTGGCGGCTCACTCGCCGACGCGATGGACCGACGCAAACTCCTGATCATTACCAACTGCCTCGTCGCCTCCTGCTCGGTTGGGCTCGCAATCAATTCGAGTGAGCAACATCCGGCCATCTGGCCGCTCTTCTTTCTCGCTGCGGTCGCAGCCGGCTTCAGTGGCATCGACAATCCCACCCGGACTGCGGCGATGATAAATCTCATCGACCGAGAATCTCTCGTCGCTGCAAACGCACTGCGCACCCTCTTACAACAGATCGCCTACGTTGTTGGACCTGCAATCGCCGGTGCGCTCCTTGGCGGATTTTCGATCGCCACCGTCTTCTGGGTCGACGTCGCGACATTTGGAGCGGCGATCATCGCGGTGATCACTCTCCAGCCCAGCATCCCTGAGGGAGGCGGAACCAAATTCGGTCTGCGCTCCATTCGGGAGGGTTATGGCTACCTACGCGGCCGCCAGGCGATTCAAGGAGTCTTCCTTGCTGACATCAACGCAATGGTGCTCGGCATGCCGACCTCACTATTCCCCGCAATTGGCCTCGTCACCTTCCACGGCAGCGCGGAGACGGTGGGGCTGCTCTACTCCGCCTCTGGCGTTGGTGCCTTCCTCGGTGCATCCCTGTCGGGCTGGACGGTGCGGATCGTGCGGCTGGGGCGCGCGATCATCATCTGTGTGATCGTTTGGGGGATCGGAATCACCCTCTTTGGGTTCGTCAAGATCTTTCCACTCGCGCTCTTTTTCATCGCTGTCGCCGGAGGAGCTGACGTTGTCTCTGCGGTCTTTCGATCCACGATCCTCCAGGCCGAGGTGCCTGATCGTCTTCGCGGTCGCCTCACCTCCATTCAGACCTCCGTGGTGCAGGGCGGCCCGCGGCTCGGCAACACCGAGGCGGGAGTGGTCGCGGCGCTCTCGAATACACAGATCTCCGTCGTCACTGGAGGTCTTGGTTGCATCGTGGGGATGTTGCTGATCGGACGGCTCATGCCACGGTTCACCGCCTACGACCGCAATGTCGCCGCAAGCGAGCGGGAACTCACCAGCGGCGAGAGCCCGTGATCTTATCGACACGGGTCACCTAGAATCTCGCCGTTACATCGTCGAACAATTCGACACGGGCCGCTAGCTCATCGGGAAGAGCAGGAGACTTTTAATCTCAAGGTGCCGGGATCGAGACCCGGGCGGCCCACCGAAAGACTCTGAACGTTTACGCTCGTGGATCCCAACGGTGGCAAGACTCACCAGTTCAAAAGAATTTCTTCTTTATCCAATGAGTTGAGCTATTTGTGAGCGCAGACTATCCCGCTAGAGGATGACAAAGAGGGACGACGGCCGAGTTCACTCACCAATTAACGTTCGACGAGCGTCTTTCAAGAGAAGAACCAAGTGAAGCTCGTCAGTGGGACTCTGCTGCAATTCAGGAAGGAGGTGCAGATAAAATGCGCGGGCAGTCTCGATCACCGTCGGGCAGATCGGAGCAAGCGGGGTAATTCCGGTCTGTGACGTAGCGGGAGTAGTTGGCGTACTTCCGCTCACCGGAGGAACAACGACAGCGCCAATGGGAAGTACGAGCGCGAGGGTGCGCCACAATGGTCGCCCAAACCTCCGCCTCTGCGCCGTCGCGCGAATCTGTTGCTCGTCACCTCTTCCCCGAACACCGCGTCCCAAAAACCCATGCCCCCAAACACCGCGCCGCGCGAAGCTCATCTCGGTAGTCGTACCTCTCTCCGCGGAAGCGACAACCCTCCAATGAACGAGGGAGTGCTCAGTGAACGAGCGCGATACTACTGATCACGAAATTAATACGTCAATTGGATCCGTCTGCTGACCGCCGCCTCCCGCTCGTTCAATGATGCGCGCAGTAGCGTCAGTCGCTGAGGGAGAGAGCTATGACATCGATTGCAGGTTCACCATCGGAGTTGACGAACTCAATTCGACAGGTCACGCTGATCGGCGCTGGCACTATCGGGGCGAGTTGGGCTGCGTATCTGCTCGCGCGTGGACTCGAGGTACACGCCTTTGATCCACGCGAAGACGCAGAAACCTCATTGCATCGGGAGGTAACACGTCTCGCGCCACTACTCAGAGAACTCGGTCACCCCTTCCCGGTCGAGGTCGAGCGACTTCACATGACCAACGATCTCGCGACCGCGCTCGATGGCGCTGATTTCGTACAGGAGTCCTCACCTGAGGTGAGAGAGATCAAGGTCGATCTCTTCGCCCGTATCGATCGCCTTCTCCCAAGAAAGATCATCATCGCCTCCAGTAGCTCAGGTTTCACCGCCTCACAACTTGCTGGAGGGATGGACCACCCCGAACGGCTCGTGATCGGCCATCCCTTTAACCCGCCACACCTGATGCCACTGGTCGAGATGGTCGCCGGCGAACTCACCTCTCCCGAGACGATGAAGGGAGCGCTTTCGTTCTACCGAGCGATCGGCAAACACCCCATCACTCTCCACAAGGAGCGACGGGGCCACGTTGCCAACCGACTACAGGCTGCGCTTCTCCAAGAGGCGATCTCCCTCGTCGCCGAGGGCGTCGTCTCCGTTGATGACCTCGATGCAGCGGTCTCCTATGGACCGGGTCTTCGTTGGGCGTTGATGGGACCCTTCCTTACCTTCCACCTCGGCGGAGGCGAGGGTGGGCTCGCGCACTTTCTCGACCATCTCGCGACTCCCTTTAACGAGATGATCGATGACCTCGGCGAGGCACACTTGAATGAAACAAACCGCGATCAGCTCCTTGAGGGAATCGTCGACGAGCTCCATGGCCGATCGATCGAGGAGCTCGCGACACTCCGAGATGAACGTCTCGCCACGATCCTCCGGCTGGCGCCACCTATCTAACGATGACGCACACGCAACAACTCGGCGCCCATCATCGTTATGTCACGTCGCTACCGAGCGGTTATGAACTGCTCCAGTGCATCGCGATCGCGCTCGAGCTCGTCGAGTCGGCTCTTCACAAGGTCACCGATACTGACAATTCCCGCGAGTGAACCATCGACGACCACGGGAAGGTGGCGGATGCGATGGTCGGTCATGGTCTCCATGAGAGAGTCCACGTGGTCACTGGGTGCGCAGCTCCGTACCTCTGAGGACATCAGAACCGTTACCTGCGCGTTCATGATTCCCCCACCAAACTCACTGATCGCGCGAACGATGTCACGCTCGGAGAGAATCCCGAGGATCTTCGCTCCATCGTCGGAGACGACGAGCGCTCCAATAAAGCGAGAGGTGAGTTCGTGGGCCGCCTCGGCAATCGTTGCCGTCGGCGAGATCGTCGCTACGAAGCTTCCCTTTCGATCGAGAATCTGAGAGATCTCCATCTGTGCTCCTCTCCGCCAACTCAGCGCAAGTTGACCTAAGAGCCTTCTGAGTGCCAGTTGGCCCTCGACCACATCGTGCACCCCCCTCGCGGTAATGTCAACCGAATAACGCCCCAAGATGAGCACATCGAAAGATCTTTCCCTCTGGCGCGGTTACCACCCCAAGCGAGCCCATCTCGACCAAGATCGCAACATCTCTGCAACGATGAAGAGAGCGAGAGGAGCACCATGGACAACGAGCGGGTGTGGGACCGGTTTCTTACCCCCCAGGACAGAGCAGCACTGCAACGTCTCCCCACCCCGGCGCGCGATCCCCGGGCCTACTGCCACCGTCCGGCACTTTTGTGCATCGATCACTTCCGTGGTGCCTACGGCGACCGACCCGAGCCAATCCTTGAATCGATCGAACATTGGCCAGGCAGCTGTGGCCTCGTCGGTTGGGAGGCGATCCCCTCGACACAGCGCCTCCTTGCGCGAGCGCGAGCACTCGCGATTCCGATCATCCACACGACCGGCATCATCGAGGGTGGCGTTGAGGGACAACATGCAACACCACCGCCCGCCTCAGGCGTAACGGCGAATGGTCGCCGCTGGATCGCACCAGAGGTTCGCTACGAGATCATCCCTGAACTCGCACCGGTCGCTGGCGAGACGGTGATCCACAAGATCTCCTCAAGTGCCTTCTGGGGAACTCCGCTCGTGGGCCAACTCATCAAGAATCGAATTGACACTGTCATCGTTGTCGGAGAGACGACGAGTGGCTGCATCCGTGCGAGCGTCGTCGATGGGGACCAGTATCAGTTCCACATGATCGTGGTGGAGGATTGCACCTTCGATCGGCACGAGGCCACCCATGCGCTCAACCTCTTTGATATGTGGCGCAAATTTGCTGACGTAATCTCACTCGACGCGACACTCGATCTACTCGACCACCTTTCGGTCGCGGAGAATAGCTAGAGCGCTAGAGTCAGAGGCGGTGACACCGCGCGCGGTCAGTTGCTACCGGTCGCAGCGGCGTGAACCAACGAGAGCGAGGGGGAGAAGAATGGCTCGACGGAGGAGCATTACCGGTCAGCTGTATCGTGCCGCACGGATCTCTAATAACCTCCGCGCAGCCTCGCGAGGCCCCGCGGCATATGCGACCCGGCAGGTGCGCCGACGCGCCTACCGCCGCTCTGGATCCGCGACACGATCGATCCTCCGCGCATTTGGTCTCAGTAAGTAACGGTCGCACCGCGTTACCGAACGACATCATCGGCGCGGCCGCGCTCACCTCGCTGACGGTACTCTTCGAGGTTCAATCGACTCCGGGTTAGATCGCCTCTCGACCACGCTCACCGGTGCGGACCCGCACCACTGTCTCAAGGTTGATCACCCAGATCTTGCCATCACCGATCTTCCCGGTCAGCGCACTCTGGCAGATAGCGTCGATGATCTCCTCGACGAGGTTTGCCTCCGTGACGATCTCGATTCGGATCTTCGGCTGAAAGTCGAGCTGATACTCTGCGCCACGAAAGACCTCCGTGTGGCCGCCCTGACGCCCCGCGCCCTGAACCTCGGAGACACTCATGCCGGTGACACCGACCAGCTGCAGAGCGGCCTTGGTGGCGTCCAGTTTGAACGGTCGAATTACTGCAACCACCAGCTGCATCGGTCCCCCTCTCTCTGACCACCCGAGGTGGCCGTCGATGCTCCATGAATCCGTGTCATCGACCTCCCTGGCGGAGGAAATACGACACCCCGTCGGTGGAGCGGCAAAGGGGCGCGATCAAAACTGCGGTCACTCAGAACGCTGGGCGCAGATCAAGCCCAGTGGAGCTAGTGCATGAGGTCAGCGGCGGTCTCCATGCCCGAGCGCCAGACGGAGCGAGCGACGATCTTTGAGAGATCGGCGCGGTCCGCATACTTCTTCGCGATGTCACGCGCCTCGGTAAGCAGGCCCTCGGAGAGCGTCGTCGGTGAGAGGCCCAGTGCGAGGAAGCGGTCGCGGCTGACATTCAGATCGTTCTCCGCCGCCTCGCGACGTGGATTTGGCAGGTTGGCGACCTCGACACCCGTCATCTCCGAGATCAACTCGGCAAGCTCGCGAACGCGGTAGGTCTCGGTTACCTGATTAAAGACCGAGACCTGATCGCCGCTCTTGGGCGGGTTGGCAAGGGCGATCTCGATACAGCGTGCAGTGTCACGGATGTGGATGAACGCACGCGTCTGTCCACCAGTGCCGTGCACGGTCAGCGGGTGGCCGATCGCGGCCTGCATCAGAAAACGATTCAGAACGGTGCCGTAATCACCGTCATAGTCAAAGCGATTGATCAGGCGCGCGTCGCGCTCGGTCTGGGGCGTCTGGGTACCCCAGACGATGCCCTGGTGGAGGTCGGTGATGCGCAGTCCATCGTTTTGGGCGTAGAACTTGAACATCAGCTGATCGAGCGTCTTGGTCATGTGATACACCGAACCCGCGTTCGCCGGGTGGAGGATCTCCCGCTCAATGTCACCATCGGGGGTTGGAACTTTTACGGTGAGATAGCCCTCGGGGATCGGCGCAGAGCCGGACCAGCCATAGCCATAGACACCCATCGTGCCAAGGTGCACAACCGAGATATCGAGTCCGGTCGCAACGATCGCGGCCAGCAGGTTGTGAGTACCCGAGACGTTGTTGTCAACGGTGTAGCGCTTCGTCTTTGCCGAACGCATCGAGTAGGGCGCGGCGCGCTGCTCAGCAAAGTGCACCACCGCATCGGGGCGCTGTGCGAGCAAAATCTCCACCAGACGGTCATACTCATGCGCAAGGTCGAGATTGATGAAGTTGATCTCCCTGCCGGAGACCTCCTTCCAGACGCGGATCCGCTCACCGATCGGACGGATCGGCGTCAGTGAATCCACCTCGAGCTCGATGTCGATATTGCGCCGACTCAGATTGTCGATGATGGTGACCTCGTTGCCGAGATCGGAGAGATGGAGTGAGGTGGGCCACCCGCAGAAACCGTCACCGCCGAGAACGAGAACCTTCACGTTGCACTCCTTTGTCGCGCTGCAGCCGTCCGACCTGCGCCTCATGACTCCGCATCATCGTAGTGAGGGGCCCTTGGCTGCGACGGTGAGAAGGCCACATTCCCTATTAGGCATTTATTAGGAGGCGCCACCGCAGATTGCGGTACCCCTCCAATTATCTCGACCGTGATGGACCAGAGAGGGAGCATTACCATGGCGGGCGATGGATCCGGTCACCGCGCTCGCCCTCGCCGCCCGTTCGGGGGACCACCGAGCGGTCGCCGACCTCATCGCGGCGACGGAGCCAGACCTGCGGCGACTTTGCGCTCTGATCGGCCGCAGGAGTGAGATCGACGACCTCGTACAGGAGACCTACATCCGTGCGGTCGGGGCGCTCAGCGCCTATCGCGGCGAGGCCCCAGCAAAGAGCTGGCTCTTTGGTATCGCACGTCACGTCTGCCTCGATGATCTTCGCCGTGCGGGGCGCCAGAGCGCCCTCGCAGACCGCATCCGGGCGAATCATCCTCGGGCACATCACCCGGAGCGGAGTGGCGAGGTCGCGATTGCGGCATTGCTTGGCGCGCTCGAACGTGACCAACTTGAGGCCTTTGTGCTCACCCAACTCCAGGGATGTAGCTACGAGGAGGCAGCGCAGATCTGTGACTGCGCCGTTGGCACAATCCGTTCGCGCGTCTCGCGCGCCCGCGCTCGGCTCGTGGAGCTCGTCCGGGCCGCTGAGGCTTCGTGAGCAGGCAAACGCGGCAGATAGCGCACTGGTAACCAAAGATCTACGACTGGGGAGTCACTATGCCAACGTTCACACACGGTGCGACCACTATCTACTACGAGGAGCACGGCAGGGGTTACCCAATACTCCTCATCGCTCCGGGGGGATTTCAATCGATGGTCTCCTCCTGGCAGCGCGCGGCGATCAATCCACTCGAATCGCTGGTGGATGACTTCCGTCTCATCGCGATGGACCAACGAAATGCTGGAGGATCGGTGGGGCCGCTTCCCCTCGACGATCCGTGGCGCGAGCTCTGTGGCGACCAACTCGCACTGATGGATCATCTCGAGATCGAACGGTTTCATAGCTTTGGCTGTTGCATCGGCGGCCCCTACGGTCTGATGCTCTCGCACCTCGCACCATCGCGTGTAAGTGCCAGCGTGTTGGAACAGCCCATGGGGATCAACGAGGAGAACCAGGCCGGATGGCTCGAGCGCAGCCACACATGGGCGCGCGAGCTCTGCACGAAGCGTGACGACCTCTCCGCCGAGGATGGCGCCACCTTTATCGAAAGGATGTGGTCGCGTGACTTTGCCGTTGCGGTCACGCCCGACGAGATACGCGAGATCTCCGTCCCCACCTGTGTGCTGCCAGGTATCGATGCGATCCATCCCACCAAGATCGGCCGTGAGATCGCCGACCTGTTGCCCAATGCAACGGTGATCGAACCGTGGAAGGACACCCCAGAGCACACCGCCTCCGCGACCATCGCGGTGCGGGATTTTCTTCTGCGCCATACGCTCTAGATCGCCAAATTCACCGCACCCCGCACCGCTGTTGCCTCTATCTCGACGAGGAATTGTGGCCGCGCGAGTCGATCGATGACGACAAGTGTGTTCGCTGGATAGGGGCCCTCTCCAAAGAGCTCTGGCCACAACGCCGCGCGCGCCTCGGCAAAACCAGCAACGTTGTCCGCCCCCACGATGTAGGTCGTAAAGCGCACGACCTCGGCAAACTCCATCCCCGCTGCGGTAAGTACCACACCGATGTTCGCAAACACCTGTCTGGTCTGTGCCTTGATATCGCCCTCACCCACCGTCGTTCCGTCAGTTGCGGCCGCAATCTGGCCGGCGATATAGAGCACTGCCGAGGGGTTTTCGACGAGCACACCCGGTGAGAACATCCCGTTAGAGGTGGAGAGTTGGGTCGGATGGAGATGATGAATCGGACCGTCCGTCACGAACGCTCCTCCTTCTCATAGGTCCTCGGGCAGCTTGACCCTAGGGTGCTGGTGGTGGTGCAGGTGCGAGTATCTCCCCATTCTTCTCGCTGAGGAGCGCCTCGATGATGAGACGCGCGGGAACGTCGGGAGCGAGCAGTGCACCCTCCTCGTAACGCTGTTGGAACCGCTGGTGAAAGCGCTCGCCGATCGCGTTGGGATCTTGTGCTCGGATCAACGTCTGCATCGCGGTATCCACGATCCCTGGACGAACGATATTGAGCGTGACCCCTGAGCCCTCTAACTCCGCAGCGAGGTTCAGCGAGTGCCCCTCAAGCCCCATCTTCGTCGCGATGTAGGCGTTATAGGCATCGTCGCGGCGGGGAAAATTTACCGCGCCGGTCGAGACGTTGATGATCCTTCCCCATCCACTCTGGAGCATCGAGGGGAGGAGTGCGTGCGAAAGCCGCACTGGAGCGAGCACGTTGATCTCGTTCGCATATGCCCACTCCTCGATATCGATCGCGGGAAAACGTCCGAGCGGACCGATCACCGCAGCGTTATTGACCAATATATCGATCGCGCCGAGCTCGGCCGTCGCGCGGGAAAGCACCTCTGCGATCGCTGCAGGGTCAGCGAGATCGGCGGTCAGTGCGAGCGCGGTCGCTCCATTGGCGCGCAGCGCCGTCGCGACCTCCTCCACCTCATCGCCCGTTCGCGCCACGATAGCGACGGCGACACCCTCTGCACCGAGGTGCTCGGCGATCGCACGACCGATGCCACGTCCCGCCCCCGTCACAAGTGCCCGATGACCCTGCAATCCGCTCATTGCTCCCCCGATTCTGATCGTTCCTCATCATCGCACCGAAGCTGCTCTCATGAAAGAGCCATCTCGTTCGACCGGCGATGGCAATAGGCTCGTTCCATGGTCGAAATTCCCTTTGCTCCCGCGCAGTACTGGTCGCTCTTTTCCGGCGAGTCTGCGGCGCTGTTGAACGCCTACGCGCGCGCGACCACCGCAGAGATGGTGCCGGCCTGCCCTGGCTGGACGGTAGCGCGGCTCGGTCGCCACATCGGTGGGATCTACCATCGCACGGCCAAGGTGCTCGCAGAACAGCTAACCGAGCCTCCGGAGACCGAAATTGGACCCGAGAGTGACGACGGCGTCGGCGCCTGGCTCGCCCGTGGAGTGCAGCAGCTGATCGAGGTTTTTCTCCTCACCGATCCCGCGATCCCCGTCTGGACCATGGCGGGTGTGCAACCGGGTGCCTTTTTGGCACGGCGCCTCACCCACGAGACGATGGTACATACCTTTGACCTCGAGGCCCTCCACCGACCGCAGCATCGCCCCGCGCCCCTCACCATCGCCGACGGAATCGATGAGTTCATCGACCTACAGCTCGTGCGCAAGATCGAGAGGAACCGACTTCCCGGCTTTACCGGCACTCTGGCGCTCGATGCCAGCGATGCAGCGACGCGTTTTGTCGTGGAGATCACCCCTGAACGCGTTATCCGGCGTGCAGCGACCGATGAGGTAGATGCGACCGTCCGCGGCCGTGCGATCGATCTGATCCTCTTCCTCTGGCACCGTAACGAGAGTGAACGACTCACCCTCGAGGGAAAGGAATCACTCCTCTCGGGGCTCCGCGACTTTGTGTTTTGAGAAGACAGCGGAAGAATTTGCCAAAGAGCTAGTGCAGAAAGATCGGCTCCGTCCCCTCGGGAAGTGGGACACGGAAGGTGCGTAACGCAAGCGCGGTGTACTCGTAAAAGCCAACGAGGACCACTAGGTCGGCGATGATTACCTCACCGAGCACCTCGCGCGCCTGGCCATAGAGCGCGTCATCAAGATCGTGATGCACGACGAGTGCATGGGTCACCTCTCGGATGAGCTGCTCCTCTGGAGAGAGTGTTGGGGCGACCGCGCCCTCGCGAAGTGCGGCGATCTCCTCCTCCGAAAGACCCGCTCCGCGACCGACTGCAGCGTGCGCGTAGAACTCGAAATCACTCTGGTGTACCTCCGCAAGATCGAGGATCGCAATCTCTCGCGCACGGTTCGTCAACTTGGTGCCATAGCGCACCGCCGCGCCAAGCTCCTGCGCGGCCTCTCCGACGATGGGATCGATCAGCATCGCGTTGAAGGGACCATGAAAACGACCCTCCTCCGTTGTCATCGGAAAGGATCGTGGGGCACTGCCACGAGGACCCGAGAGGATGTGGTCATAGAGGGCGCGCTGCGCCTCGTCGAGTTCATCGGGATGGAGCCAGGGAAGCCGTCCGTGTTGCCTGTTACTGGGTCGTGTCTCGGTGGGTCGTGTCTCGTTGGGTTGCATCTCGCGGATTCTCCTTTAATCGAGGCTCAGCCGGTGAGATCACCGAGCTTGGTAAAGAGCGACTGCAAGAGCAGCGACTCGTTTGGGTTTCGAGAGAGAAAGTGTGCGACCTCATCGATCAGTGCACAGGCGTTCGTCAGCGCACCAAGTCGACGGGCAGCGAGGTTCGGCGCGCGCAGCCGATGCAGATAGACACCCGAGAGTGAGGCGAGACCGGCGCGCAGTTCATCGGTTCGCACCCGGCGTTGCTCACGTCGATGTCGCTCTTCGATCGCCTTCTGGCCCTGCACACTCCGATCACCGGCCGCCCTCGAGGCCTCGGTCAGCTGTGCAAGCTCCTCGATCTGGCGCGCCTTCAGTACATCCACGATCTCGTCGACCCGGGAGAGTATCTCTGCGCCGACACGGGCCGCTGAGGCTCCCGTACCCTCCAATTGATCGGGAACACTTCGCCAGGCGGACTGACGGTCGCGAAACCCGGAGTCACCGACAAGGAGTCGTGCCCGGTCGAGGTTCCCCAGCGAGGCGTAGGCGATGGGCGCCACCAGCTCCTCGTCGACACCCTCATCGCGGAGCACCGACTCAAGCAACTCAGTGCTGAGTGACACAAAGGGAACGGTTAGGCATCGACTGGCGAGCGTTACCAATGCGGTTGGCAGTGCATCGGCGACGATCAGGAAGATAGTTGACACCGGAGGCTCCTCAATCGTCTTCAACAGGGCCGGCGCGGCGCCCGCGACGAGATGGAAGTCATTG